>CAIMUP010000143.1 GCA_903844645.1 uncultured Bacteroidota bacterium | reverse complement strand
CAGGCATAAATAGTAATCCTACAGGCATAAAAAGTAATCCTACAGGCATAAAAAGTAATCCTACAGGCATAAAAAGTAATCCTACAGGCATAAATAGTAATCCTACAGGCATAAAAAGTAATCCTACAGGCATAAATAGTAATCCTACAGGCATAAATAGTAATCCTGTATATATAAATGGTTTTTTTGGAGATATCACCTACCTCCGTCTAACATTCAAAACATATAGTAACGGGTCATGGAATCCTGACATGAGATAGTAAACTACCCGCAACTAATTCTCCCCGATCTTTAGGTTAAGACGAAAAAAAAAACGATAATTGGCATTAGCCAAAAATACAGTTACAGGTGGCTAAAGAACAATCTTGCAGCGAAATCTAACCCTCGAATTTGTAGCCGATACCTTTCACGGTCTTGATGTATTTCTCGCCAATCTTTTCCCGTAGTTTGCTGATGTGCACATCTATTGTCCGATGTATTACGGTAAAGTCTTTGTGCCAAATCGTATTCAGAATTTCGTCGCGAGAGAATACCCTGCCCGGCTTCGAGGTAAGGAATTCCAACAGCTCAAATTCCTTCCGTGGCAACTCTATTTTCTGATCCTTGAGGATGATTAAAAACTTCTCTCTATCAATAATTAAATCTCCGATGATGGTAATAGGAACATGCGAAGTAGGGTCAATTCGTTTGAGGATAGCACGAATTCGCGACAAGTGTACTTCAGGTTTCAGGGGCTTCGTAATGTAATCATCGCCCCCTGCTTCGAAGGCTGCAATCTGGGTATAATCCTCGTTGCAGTTGGTTAAGAAGCAGATAATCGTGTTTGAAAATTCAGGCAATTCACGGATATGGCGGCACACTTCTACACCATCCATCTCGGGCATATTAATGTCAAGAATAATAAGGTTAGGATTCTCCTTTCGGGCACATGCAATGGCTTCCTTTCCGCTTGCAGCAGTCAGTACCTGATACTTCTCTTTTTGAAGATGATGACGAAGATCTATTAAGAAATCTACCTCATCATCAACAATAAGTACCTTGAGATCCTTGTTGTTTACCATGAATTATTTAATGAATAATAACAATCTTTTGATTGTATATTCCCTCGGAAGCGTGTATCGAAATAATATAAACACCTGATGATAATTCATTAAGGTCAATGCGCTGATTCGCTTGCTGCATCAGGGAATTGAATACCTGCATACCATCAACAGAAGTAATGACAAGAACAATTTTACTGACACTGAAATCATTCAACTTGATGTTTAATAAATTGTTTGGCAGCATCGTAACAATCGGTTTGAAATGTGTATTATTCGCTTCCTCAATTCCTGCTGAAGTAGTATCACCTGTTACGCTGAAATCATCAATTCGATAGGTTCCGCTAGCATTCATTACGATGTGTGCCAACCATCGAAATTTTATTGCAGGTTGATTATTTGCCGTTACCGGTAATGGTATCCGGATGCTGTCATTATCCCATATCCAGGGGCTTCCAGTCATAGGTATATTCTCTGTGTAAGATAAATTATTCCAGGTAACACCGTTATCTTTCGTCCATGAAAAACTGGTTATTGTACTTCCCGAATCGAGGAAGTGAGAAGATAATCTTGCATCCCACAATACCTTGATATTTCCATGACCAATTGTGGAAATATCTCTTGTCATCAAAAACCAATCACCACTACCCGAATCGTTTTTGATAGTTACATTATTCAAGGCACTAGCATTAGTATTGTTGGAGTTATTCGTGGTATCCATTATCCAATGATTCGTGGTCCATCCGATAGGAAGATTAAATTGGGAGGAGTCAAAATTCTCCATGTAGAGCGTGTCTTGCTGGGCTTTTGCATTTTGAAAGAAGAAAAGATTAATAGCAATTGTGGCTACTAATATTGCCTTGCGGAATGTTGTTTTTTGCATGATAAAATTATTTATGATTATTGTTTAGAACATGAATTGATAACCGATGCGGATTTGATTATTGGTCCATAAAGCTTGTGTATTGGGGTCTTTCAGTATTTGATAGTACTGAATCTTGAATACAGATTTCCATCCATTAAAGAAAAAGTTGTAAGCATAACATACATCCTTTTGGCGATCACCTATTGCTAAATCGTTGAGATTATATTCGTCGTATCTTACACCAAAAGCCGACCTGATACATGCAAAATAATAATTTGCCATACATACAACACCTCCCGTTCTGTAATAATCTGTCTGTTTGTTTTCAAGATTAACTGGGCTTGTAGCATGCGGCTGAATTTTAAATTGATCAAATTCCAGATTGATATTTAACCCTTCCCATTTAAGGTTAATATCGCCGCCAATGCCTGTCTTTTTTCCATCCACCATCGTTATTAAATCCTTGCCAGTATTAATACTCTTTTCGGTGTATCTTGCATTCGCTCCCATCGTAAATACCGGTGTTGGAAGGTGTACTAAATCAGCTTCTGACTTATCTTTATACTTCTCTGGATAGGAGAATTCTATCCTACCCACATACTCCAGATTCCCACTTGCATCATTATCTCCACCTAATGATAATCCGCCCATACCAGTGTAAGCACCAGCATAGATATTGATTTTCTTATACCACAAAGAACGATGTAAAGTAACGCCAATATCCCTTCTGTTAAAGGCATTCCGTATCATATAAGCACGTTGTAAGAAGATCATGTTGTGTTCTCCTGTTAACGATGAATGGGAAAAGGGAACTTTATTCAAGCCGAATTTTATATCACAAACATTCTTTAATCCACGGTACTCTACCCAAAATTGTTTCACGAAATCATCACCTATAGACATCGTTGCATTGTCAGGATTAGCCGCCAAACCAGAGAAATCAATCTCTGTTTCATATCTTAAATCACGGTTGCTAACGCCTTTGAATTTCAGCACTGCATACCCTAATGTAAATTTGTTGTTATGCATATCTGTGGTACCAGAAGGATAAAATTCCTTCTCGTATTCGGTAATGATATACCCATCAATGTCCAAGCCACTGTTGCCTTTGGTGATGCTGAATTGGCTGAATCCTCTTCCCGCAAGAAGGGTCAGTAGTACTATTGTTATTATTATTTTTGTTTTCATAATTATTTATAATTCTGGATTTTTAAAGAAATAAATTGATTGCATATTGTCGCTTACTATGATCATGTTGCCTTCGTTGTCGAAGCATAATCCTTCGGGGTTATTAACAGGGACTTTTACTTTTGAAATGATGGAATAAGTTATAGGATTAAGTTTATAAACGGTCATTTTCTCATCACTCAATAGATATAGAAAACCTTTATAATACCTTGCTGATGACACTTCTCCGATTTCATTCATTTCAATCTGATTGAAAGGTTGGAACTTCTCATCAAATTCATAAAGCAATGCAGGATTCTTTTCGGAAACCATGACGAAGCATTTCTTTGTTTCATTATAAGTAATGGATTCAAATCCGTAATTCATAGCACCGCCATACTGAACAGGAAAGGTTTTGACAGGCTCAAAGGTAACCTTATCAAAAAGCGTTACACGCCGCCCTCTTTCATCGGCAACATAAATGAATTTTTCATCCTGACAAACGCCTTCATAATCCCAACCAACTCGTTTCGATGAACGAAGAACTTTGCCGACTAAATCGGTTTCATAAAGGTAGCCATCATCGCCTACGATATAAAGTGAATTGCCTCCTTCAGACATGCACACATCCGAGGGACCGTACATGTTGAGTTTGCTGTGAGAGTAGGGCTTCACAGACTTCGTATCCCCGCTTTTAAAAGCTAAAGACATTAATAATAATATTCCTAATAAGTATTTCATTTTATATATTTTTAGTTTACGTTTGCTTCTCTTGGAGTAGGATTAATAAGTTGATACCAAGAATTGCTTCCATCGGGATACCTGCCTGTCGAAACTCCTTTGCTTTGTGCAGGGAAGGTGTAAGAATCTACAGGTGTGAATTTCTTGCCATCGGTAGAGTAAGAGATGCCGATTGCTTCTCCATGTTTCGACAAGCCGAAGTTAGTGTGGAGCGCAGTTTTATACACGGCACTGTCATCACAGAAGAAAATATAATGCCCTCTCGGTGGTATCGTAATGGTACAATTGGCAGGTGTTTTGAATCCTCCGAGAGAATCCAAGTTATCTGTCAAGAACCAATAACCAGCATACAATACAATTGCCGAATCGCTGCGGCTATTAAACAATTCCACCCAATCAGATACCATCCCGTAATCATCATCAACCAATTGGTTGGGAAGGGTTTTATCCTGATCGGCGAGGAACTCGTTTATCACCAAATCATTAGGTTTAAGCAGCATCTTGGTGGTGCTTGATGTTTGAATGAGCAAGGGTCCGCTCATTACGGATTCTACTGGAATAACAGGGACATCCCTATCTTTCACACATCCGCTCATGGCTGTCAGGAGCGGGATTAGTAACACATAATTTTTTAATTTCATTTTATAGAATATGATATATTTTTTTAACGCTGCAACATTACCACCGTTAAATTATCTTACCATTACTTTCATGTTAAGAATTTGCAAATGGAATGAATTGTACCATAAAAAACAAAAAAGCCTCCTAATTTCCCAGAAGGCAAGCTACTAACTTTAAATCATAATCTTTAAACCGATGTCGGCGGTGGCGGAGTTACCGATACTATCCTAACTGCAATATAAGTAACATCTCTTTGCAACTATTATTGTTCCTAATTAAGGAAGATACCCAGAACAATGTTTAGTACTTGGAAATTACCATCACCGTTAGAGGTGCTCCATATTTCTTAGGCTTTGTTTCTTTTTTAACAACTGCCTTTCCAGAAGTCAAATCACCCTCTGCTTCTGTCGGAATTCGAACCTTGCGCTTCTTAGTACCTGGTGTTTTCGCAACAACTTCTTTCTTCTTAACCTCCGATAATACAACAACAATTTTATGCATCTCGATAGTCATCCTCAATATCGCCGTATTCTTAATATCGAGATTTGCCAAATGAACTGGTGTATAACCCGTTTTTACAGCATCCACAATCCCATTACCATTCCCTAAATTATAATATGGAACCTTTCCTCTTGTAATGCATTTCCGACAGTTTTCGTTCCATTAAAATACCCTTCTTTTATTGCCCTATTTTTGACCCCTAAAAAACTCAAGTACACCTCCAAAACAGTTTTTGGCGCAAAAAGTTCGGGCAGTAACCACCTTGTATTCAATTACTTGCAGGCGATAATGTCGTATGCTCGCCCGCCCCTGAAAATTGGCAATGTTTAGAAGAACATTGCCAATGTTTAGGAGAATGTTGCCAATGTTTAGGAGAATGTTGGCAATGTTTAAGAGAATGTTGGCAATGTTTAGAAGAATCTTGGCAATGTTTAGGAGAATACTGGCAGTGATTAGAAGAATATTGGCAATGATTAGGAGAATACTGGCAATGTTTTAGAATATGAATCTGTCCATTAAGATGTGATATTTATCTAGTTCTGGTGAATAGAATTATATAGAATATTCCATCCCTTTATTTCGTATGTTTGCAGAATGAAAATATTTAACAAGAATCTTAACTTTAATACTTCGAAAAAATCTACTGAAGAGTCCTTAAACAAAGAGATTAAGCAAGATCCGAACAACCCCGAACTGCACCTGCAATTGGGATTATTGATCATGGAAAAGAAGGAGGAATTGAATTACGCTCATCGTGCCAAGGAAAGCTTCCTGACCGCTATGCATCTGGAACCGCTCAATCCTGTGTATCATTTTGAATTGGGCAATTGTTATAATAATAGCGGCATCTGGAAACATGGTGTCAAGGAGAAATTCAAAACATGCCTGTACATGGGTTATAAAGTTGACGAATGTCAGAAACTCATTGAAGAAATCAATGCTCATACTATTCTTGATAATGCTGACCGTCTCAACACCTATCTTGGCTGGTTAAAAGATAAACCTGATGATCCGGCTTCATACAATTCAATGTCTCTCTATTACCAGTTTTGGGGTCACGATCTTCCAAAGGCTTTGGAATATTCGCTAAAGTCGTTAGAGCTGGATCCTGATGGTAAGGAAGGATTGGGGATTGCCGGAATGTGCTATAGCAGACTTAAGGAATATGATAAAGCCATCGCATGTATAAAAAGAAATTTAAACAATGAAAATCGTGCTCATCGTGACGATGATGAGGATGAAACTGAAGAAAAGGAACAAAAGATATTTTATGGTCAGAATGATGAAGATGATGCTGATGATTTTGAACTCTATGCCGGTGCTAATGATGGCGACAGAGGTTTTGACGACCGCGAGCAACTCTATTGGGATTTGGCACATGCTTATCAGGACAGCAAACAATTTGATAAAGCCATCGAATGTTTACAGGTAGGCATCAAACGATTTCCCGGCAATGCAATTTCATATACCTGTCTTGGCAAATGCTACGATGAAATCGGGGAGAATGAACTCGCTGTGGTGCCCTTCAAAAAAGCTATAAGTTTAGATCCTGATGGGCAGAATTTCAGTGCTTACGATTTCCTGATACAATATTATGGCAGCGACAACAAGCTGAATGTTTCAGAAAAATATATCAACGAAGCCATAAAAAATAATGCCGAGTCCTTTAATTTCTATTTCTTCAAAGGAGTGTATTATGCCCTCACCAAGGCTTATGACGAAGCCATCAACTACTATCTTATCTGTTTAGTTTTCAAGCCCGACTTTGCACCTGCATATAAAAACCTATGCGAAGTCTGTATAAAATTCAACCAGGTAGATGAAGGCATAGACTATCTCCTGAACGGACTGAAAGTGAACCCCGATATGATAGAAATTCATGCCAGCCTAAAGAAACTATATATGCTGAAAAAGAATATAGAGCAGGCAAATTTTCATAATGAAAGAATACAGGAAATTCAGATTGCCGGGTTGTTGGGAGGATAGTGGTAGTTTGTGGATATTTCCCGACAGGTATTTTTCATTCCTGTTGGGTATAATCCTAAGTGTATATTTAGGAACTTGTTACTATGAAATGAAACTTGAATAGAATAGACCTTACAGGAATGAAAAATACCTTTCAGATTTCTATGGATTAAACAAATTTATTTGAATATATTTTTTGATACGGTCTGTTGTCTCTGACACAAGCAAAGATTCGATGAATGATTTTG
>CAIMUP010000142.1 GCA_903844645.1 uncultured Bacteroidota bacterium | reverse complement strand
CGCTAAGCGACGTTATCCAACAAAGAGCAAGGTAACAGAGAGCTAAAACTCAAACCCGAAACCCCATGATTTTAGGAATCAAAAAAATCAAGGACCTCAAAAGGAAACCTCTCGCAACAGCGAGAGAGTTTCCTTTTTTTGGTTTTATCAACAATAAAAGGGATTGCCAATGCCCTGACCAAGTAGGCGAAACTAAATAATTAATCTTATGTACAATTTAAACACAAACACACCAAGTAATCCGACCTCAAAAGGTCAAACCAAAGAAAAAAGTTTTGCCATGCAAATCTTAATCCTTATTTTTGCAGTCCTTATGTTCACTGCAAATTCTATCATGGCACAAGAAGCCGTCTTCCTAAACTGGGTCAATCATTTTGCCCTGCAAGATTCCATCATGCCTAATCCGGTGGTTACGGATGCTGCCGGAAATGTCTATGTGGCGGGGTATAACCTGAATTCGACCACAGGTCCTGACATCGTTGTTGTGAAATACAACAGTCACGGCGATACGGTCTGGGCAAAGTATTACACTGGGTCAGGAAATCATCGAGACCAGGCTACTGCCATCGCGGTGGATAGTAGCACTTACGATGTGTATGTAGCAGGTTTTACCTACGCTTCTTCGGGGAATAATTACGATGCTATCCTGATAAAATACAACAGTTCAGGTACGCAACAATGGGTGCAGACATACAATGTTCCGGGTAGTTATTATGATGCTGCCGCTGCCATCTATTTAAAAGGTTCTTATGTTTATATTACGGGTGCCAGCTTTGGAGGATTCACCACGATGGTAGATTATTTTACCATAAAATACAATGCCACAACGGGCGTGCAACAATGGGTCTCCCGATACGATTATAACAACAATAATGACATTGCCTACTCCATCACTGTTGGTGTGAACGATTCGGTATATGTTACCGGAGGCAGCCAAAGCAGCAGCACGAATTGGGATTATGCGACCATCACTTATAACAGTGCTGGTACGCAAGTAAACGCAACCCGTATTACAGGTGCAGGGTATGGTCTTGACCATGCCACTGCTATTACTACCGACAAAAAGGGATTTGTTTACTTTACGGGAGGCTCGATGAATGCCTCTGGCAATTACGATTATAAGACCATCAAGATGAATGCTGCCGGAACCATTGTTTATAATAAGACTTATGACTATAATAATTTAGACGATATTGCAAACGCCATAGCCGTAGATACGATGGGCAATTGCTACATCACTGGGCAAAGCAAATCGGCAATGAATGATAATGATTATTGTACAATAAAATACGATTCGGCAGGGAATCAGTTATGGGTAAAACGCTACGATGGCGATGCGCATGGGTCAGACATTGCACACAATTTATTTTGGGATATTTATAACAACAATATTTATATAACAGGAGAATCCTCGAACGGTGCGGATCAGGATTATCTGACTATTTCTTACAATCATAACGGACATGAATTATGGCATCAGGTGTATGATGGAGGAGCAGATGACATCGCATCGGATATTACTGCCGACAGCACCGATGTTTTTGTAACAGGGTCGTCAGTAGATCCAAGTACGAGTACCATCAGCTACATTACCCTCGATTACGGAATCACAGATTTTATAGTTCCTCCCGATACCGAAGCAGTGGCAGGGACGACCGCCTTCTTCCCGAACTACGGACAAATAGTCCATACGGATACTACTACAGCATCCGAAGTGTTATATTATACCTTGCATAATTATCCTGTAAATTATTTCTTACAAGACACCATTAGTTTTGTGTTCGCATCCAAATTAGATTCGGCAACCCATACCGATACCTTGCAACGAATAGACATGAGTTTTGCACCACCCTCACGCGGCAGCATCAACAGTACACCGCTTGGGGCAGATAAATTAGAAAGCGGGTATCTGAATTATTATTTACCCCAATGTGGAAGTGGAATAACCGATGTCTATGGTTACGAACGAGTGGTTTATCCCGGAGTATGGAGCAATATAGATGTTGAATTTGCAGGCAATGCCGACGGATTGAAATATTACATCATTGCCAAACCCGGCAGCGACTCTGCCGACATAGAATTGATATTTGATGGAGCGGATTCGGTGAATGTGTTAAGTTCAGGAGAATTAAAAATTGTTAGCCATTGGGGTAGTGTTACTTTCAAAGCTCCCGAAGTTTATCAGATAGATGCGTATGGAAATAGAGATACTACTACTTTGTCGGCGAGTTATTTTTCATTCGGTGCAGTTCATGTAAGATTACATTTTGATGGGATTTATGATTTAAGTAAGGCTATTGGGGTTCAAATTGGAATACAACACCATATTCCATCTCCTGCTCTTTGTAGTTTTCAAAATACTGGTTGGAGTTCATATATCGGAGGTTATAATAATGGTCTTGATTTTGCTACAGGTATTAATACTGATGAAGATGGAAATAGTTATATGTACTTAATTGATGCCTTAGCCACATACCCTCCTGCAATAAGTCAACCGATAGTACAATGTAGTCCAGGAACAAATTGTTTTATTATTAAATTTGCACCAAGCCAATCTAATTATAGCAATCCTAATTATAATGTAATGTGGTGTACTTTTTTTGGTAGTATAAGCGATACAAGACCCAATTCATTAAGTATAAGAAATAATGGAATTCATGATCATCAGGCATATATTACAGGTACGCATGCTGGTTCAAATTTTTTTCAACATCAAAGTAATGCTGCAGGGGATTTTAATTATGGAGCAACATGTAATCAAAATGGTTTTATATTGCGCTTAGACGATGGTGGACATAATATATGGTCTTCTTGTATTGGAGGGAATGATTTATCCCAAGGTTTTGGTATAGCGGTTAACAATAATGATCCTAGTCACCAATGTGTTTATGTTGTAGGTAAAACCGTTAGCACAGATTTTCACACATGTAGTACTTGTACACTACCAACTTCAAATAGTTATTGGCAACCCACTAAAGCAAATGATTGGGATGGCTGGATTACAAAATTTGATTTTAATGATAATTTAATCTGGTCCACTTATTTTGGAGGAAATAGTTTTGATGAATTTAAGAGTATAGCTATATTGGGTAATAACAATATAGTCATAGATGGTAATACTTCAAGTACCCATCCCTTTTCCTATACATGGTCTTCTGCGCCAGCTCCAGCTCAAAATTCGGGATCTATACAGCTCGCTAACCCTGGTTTAGGGGCATACTCTAATACAACTTTTGTGAGTGGTGACATTAATAATGAATTATTAGTTTCATTTAATAGCGATGATGAATTACTTTGGTCAACTTATTTTGGAGGTTCAGGAGAAGATGATATTAGGACAAATTCGATTGTTAAAACAAGTACCGATAATTTTTATGTCGTAGGTTTTACGCATTCTACAGATTTTCCAGTACTTTCGTTAACTGGCGCATATAACCAAAGTACTATAGGTGGTGACATTGATCTTTTTTTAGCCGAATTTAATAATTCTTTTAATCAAAAGTGGACTACCTATTTTGGCGGAAGCGGGCCAGAAGAAGGCTGGGCAGGCTCAGGTACCGGTGCAATTACGGTTGATTATTATAATAATGTTTATATTGCAGGATCAACATTTTCATCTTCAGGATGTACATCAACAACTTGTTATTGTGAAGTGCCGCCTACTGGTGAATTCCCAATTTGCAATCATAATAATTGCTATTATTCTTGCGGATATGGTGGAGATGCGACTTGCCCCGATGCTTTTATTGCAGGATTTAATAGTTCTAATCATTTAATATGGTCAACTTATTTAGGTTCTTATAATAATGTGATAGATGGGCTGGCATTCGATAACTCAAATAATAGACTTTATTTTGCGGATGGATATGGTATTAGTGGTTTTCCAAATCCATTTCCTCAAAATCAATATCCATCATCAAATTTGTATTGGCAATTTTCAACTATCGCCAATATTAATGATGCTGACATAGGCTTTTTTGATATGAATTGTATGCCAACGGGAATACTTCCAATTAATCCAATTATTTCAGAGAATATTTTGGTCTATCCGAATCCTTCAAACAGTACACTTCAAATTCAAGCTGAAACTGTTTTGTCTGGAAACATTCAAATTGAAATTGATAATCTATTTGGTCAAAAGATAACAGAACAAGAATATAAAAACAACGGAAATTATATCCTAACTATAGATATTTCATCATTGAGTGAAGGCTGTTATGTTGTAAAAATACGAAGCCAGAACAAAGTTGAAACAAGAAAGTTTATGAAAATATAATTAATGAAAATGAAAAAAATTATATTTATTCTTATACTTTGTTCAAACTATGTTACTTCCCAAACATGGTTGTCTCTTGAATGCGGTTTGAACTTTCAGGCATCTATTTTGTATCCAGACTCAACAACAGGAAAATTATTTGTTGGTGGGTCATTTGGGAATTATCAAAATTGCATTAATGGTGACGGGGTTGCCGCTTGGGATGGCACAAGTTGGGATTCGACCTATTCGCTTCATGCTATAGGTGCAGATATTCGTGCAATAACAAGATTTCAACAACATCTTTATGTGGGCGGCAACGCAATGTTCTCAAATGGGCATCGAATACAAGGGTTTACAAGATGGAATGGTACATCATGGGATTCATTAGGAACCCATCCAAATCCGCATCTAAGTATTTTCCCTAATCACTTTTGTGAATACAATAATCAACTTATTGTGGTTGGTGATTTTGATAGTGTCCACAATTATAATTCTCATATTGCAGCTGCCTGGGATGGAACTATTTGGAGTCCTATGGGATTGTCATCATTTTTTGATTCATATCAGGGGTGGTCATGTATTGTTTTCAATAATGAATTATATTTTGGCGGACATATTTTCGATACTACGTATTACCTTCATAGTTTTTTTAAATGGAGTGGAAATACTTGGAATGAAGTTGATTCACACTTAACGGGAACAGTAAATAGTTTTGCTATTTATAATAACGAATTATACATTGGTGGTGGATTCTATTATAATAATGTTTATCACAGTGTCCTGAAATATGACGGAACTAATTTTTATCCAGTTGGCAGTAAATTTGTTGGTTTAGTATACTCTCTAAAAGTAATCGAAAATAAACTCTTTGCAGTAGGAAATTTTGATACAGCAGGAGGTGTTCGTGCAAGTGAAATTGCGGTTTGGGATGGAAATGGTTGGGAAGCTTTTTCAAATGATTCATTTTCCATCGGCACTACTATTACTGATGTTGCGGAATATAACCATCAACTTTACATAACGGGTTCTATTTGGAGTATCAATGGCGATACATCGTTTCATAATATCGCCATGTATTCAAGTCCGCTTGGAGTAATGGAGTTGTTAGAGAAGAAAGGAGAAGTATCCATTTATCCCAATCCTGCCAGCAACACTATTACCCTTCACCTATCCTCCTACACGCCTATCGCAGAAGCCCACACCTTAAGCATCACCGATGTCTTCGGAAGAGAGGTTTATAAAGAAGCCGTAAGAGGCATTGATACCAAAATAGAGGTCTCGAAATGGAGCGGTGGAGTTTATTTTTATGAAGTAAGAGGCGACGGGATTACAAATCCCGCCCAACAAAGTGTAAGAGGGAAGTTTGTTGTGCAAAAGTAAATAATGAAACCATACCTGTCAGGAGAAAAACCTGACAGGAAACATAAAAAGCGATACCAGGTATCGCTTTTTTAGTATCGGTGAAAGATTTTATCGTAGTCTTTCTTTGATGTCCAGTCTGTATTTCCTCGCGGTATCTATCGCAATGTCGTAGCCGGCATCCGCATGGCGAATGACTCCCATTGCTGGGTCGTTATGCAATACCCGTTTCAGACGGATGGCTGCTTCAGGAGTGCCGTCGGCTACGATAACCATGCCGGCATGTATTGAATAGCCTATTCCCACTCCTCCTCCGTGATGCACCGATACCCAAGTTGCGCCGCCAGCAGTATTAATCAGCGCGTTTAGTATGGGCCAGTCGGCGATAGCATCTGAACCGTCCTTCATAGCTTCTGTTTCTCTGTTTGGCGATGCCACAGAACCCGTGTCCAGGTGATCTCTTCCGATGACCAAGGGTGCTTTTACCTTTCCCGATGCCACAAGGTCGTTGAACAATATCCCTGCCAGCTCTCTTTCACCTTGTCCGAGCCAACAGATACGTGCTGGCAGCCCTTGGAATGCTATTCGTTCCTGCGCCATGTGTATCCACCGATGGAGCGGTACATTATCTGGGAATAGCGATAGCAAAGCGCGGTCGGTTACATATATATCTTCGGGATCTCCACTTAAAGCTGCCCACCGGAATGGTCCTTTTCCCTCGCAGAATAGTGGTCGGATGAATGCCGGTACGAATCCCGGGAAATCAAAGGCGTTTCGTAGCCCTTGCGAGTATGCTTGTCCGCGGAGATTGTTTCCATAATCGAAAGTAACACTTCCTCTTGCCTGGAGTAGTATCATAAGTTCGGTATGATGTACCATACTTGCGAGGGAACGTTGTATATATTCATCGGGAGATGTTTCTCGGAGCGTTTTTCCATCTGCAACGGTCATTCCCTGTGGTAAATAGCCCACGAGCGCATCGTGAGCCGACGTTTGATCTGTTAGAACGTCCGGCACTATGCCTCTTTCTATCAATCGCTCTAATAAATCGATGATATTACATACTACTCCTATCGAAAGTGGTATTCCTTTCGCTTTGGCAGCTATTGCTTGATCGATTCCGGCATCTATATCTGTTGTCATCACATCCAGGTAGCGCGTTTCCAATCTTTTTTTTATGCGCCACGGTTCTACTTCTGCTGCGAGGCATACTCCTTCGTTCATGGTGATTGCCAAAGGTTGTGCGCCACCCATTCCTCCGAGTCCGCCGGTTACTGTAATCGTATTTTTCAGTGTTCCTTGGAAGGATTGCCGTGCTACTTCTCCGAATGTCTCATATGTTCCCTGTACTATACCTTGTGAACCGATGTATATCCAACTTCCTGCCGTCATTTGTCCATACATAGTTAGTCCTTTGGCTTCTAATTCGCGGAATTTCTCCCATGTTGCCCAGTGCGGTACTATCATAGAGTTCGATATGACTACCCGAGGCGCATCTTTATGTGTTGGAAGGATGCCTACCGCCTTTCCGGATTGAATTAGCAATGTTTCATCGTCCTCCAGGTCACGAAGAGCCTTTACTATGAGGTGGAATGCTTCGGGGTTACGTGCTGCTTTTCCTGTTCCGCCATATACTACGAGGTCTTCCGGTCTTTCTGCCACGTCGGGGTCTATGTTATTGTGGAGCATACGCAGTGCGGCTTCTTGCAGCCATCCTTTGCAGGAGATTTTAGTACCTGTTGGCGTTTTTGTCAGTGTTAAATCTAATTTATTCATGGTCTTTATTAATTTTTTTGGTATTGTTAAATCCATACGGGCAATGGCGGCATCCGCTTTGGCAGCAGTAGCCTCGTTTTAGGTGATAGGCTTCGGTGAACACGATATATCCCTCTTCGGTTTCGTAATAATCTTCTTTATCCAGGGTATCTCTGGGGTCATTTCCGTAGGTCATGCCGCAAAATTAGCAATTGGGAATAAGAAAATAAGTATTCGTAGCATCTGCCATTACATACTGCTCGAATTTCTCATCAAAAAGAAAGGGCAGAGCCACGTTTCCATTAATCATTTCCACATCATTAGTAATGGCATCTTAATAGGGATTAAAAAAATCGACATCATTAGTAAAGGCATCCTGATAGGGAATAAAAAATTCCATTCCCTTAGTAAAGGCATCCAAATAGAGGGCAAAAATAGCGATATTTTTACCGCTGACAGCGACATTTTTAAGGCTGGCAGCGACATATTTATTCCTCCCAGCGACATTTTTAAGGCTGGCAGCGACATTTTAATCGTTCCCAGCGGCATAAACATCGCTGGCAGCGGCATAAACATCGATGATTGGCGGCAATACTTGATGTTTTTATGGCAGGCTGTGGGGGAGTACAGGGAATAAATTATCGCCTCTTATACGGCATTATTATCGGAAGCGAAGTTTTTAGCATTCCTTTTACATCATTCCGTATCATCATTACTTAATAAGATACTATCTGCCCAAGATTTCAGTCGTTTATTTGAATATCTAATTCCTTAGTTTTGCGGCATCTTAAAAAAGAGGAAATAGGTATCATGAAAAGAGGAAAAAACAGACTATATGTGGCTTTGTTGCTTCTCGCTTTCTATGGGATGCATGCCAATGGACAAACCGCCAACCCGCCCTTCTTATACGAAGATTCGGGGCACTGGGTGGACAGTGTTTTTGCCTCCCTGTCTCCTCAACAAAGGCTTGGGCAGCTCTTTATGCTCGGAGTTTTAAGTAATAAAAGCAAGAAATTTGAGGACGAAATAGCAGACGAGATATGTAATTACAATATCGGCGGTATTATGTTCTTAAAGGGCGGTCCGGTTAAGGAAGCCAACCTCACGAATTTCTTTCAGCAACATGCACAAACGCCGCTCATGATCGCGATTGACGGAGAATGGGGCTTGGCTATGCGGTTAGACAGTACTATTCGCTTTCCCCATCAGATGACTCTCGGGGCGATGAAAGATTATACCCTGATTTATCGTATGGGTAAGGAAATAGCCCGTGAATGTAAACGGATGGGGATTCATATTAACTTTGCCCCCGTTGCCGATGTTAATAATAACCCTCTGAATCCCGTCATCAGTAACCGTTCCTTCGGAGAAGACAGGGTGGAGGTGGCTTTGCGTAGTAGTATTTACATGAAGGCTCTTCAAGATAACGGGATATTAGCTACCGCTAAGCATTTCCCCGGTCATGGTGACGTGAATGCCGACTCGCATCTCGAACTTCCCGTCATCAACCGCACGGCAAAGGAGTTGGATTCTATAGAACTTTATCCTTTTAAGGCATTAATTGATGGCGGTTTGGGAAGCATGATGGTTGCTCACTTAGACATCCCTGCTTTAGACACGGGTGCGAATACGCCTTCCTCCTTATCTCGTAATGTTGTCACGAATTTGCTGAAGAATAAGCTAGGATTTAAAGGCTTAGTCTTCACCGACGGTTTAATAATGAAAGGCGTTACCCAATATTACAAACCCGGCAAATTAGAAGTGAAGGCGTTGCTCGCTGGTAACGATGTCCTGCTTGATGTTCAAAGCGTCACCAAAGCAATTCTCGAGATAAACAATGCGATTAAATCTGGGGAACTATCACAAGTCGAGATAGATGCTAAAGTTAAGAAGATACTCGCTGTAAAATTCTGGCTCGGGCTTAATAACTACCACGCGGTAGATGCCGATCCCAAAAGATTAATGGCAGATCTTCATCATCCTGATGCAGAAATCCTGAATCGTCAACTGTTTCGCTCATCCATTACTGTATTAAAGAATACGAACCATATACTTCCCCTGAATTCCTTTGATACCACCAGGATTGCAAGCCTCACTGTGGGCGATAACGTAGATTCTACCTTTCAAAACTACCTTAATTACTATGCCCCGATCACGAATTTCAAATTAAAAGGTCGTGATTCCGCATCCGAGGTTAAGATTGAGAAAATTCTCGAACAACTTCGCCCTTATAACATAGTCATTATTTCCATTCACGGTACGAATATCCATCCGGATAAAAACTTTGGCATTCCGGAGAAGCTGAATGAGATAATAGATAGCCTTTCTCGCCATGCAAAGGTTGTGCTTGATGTCTTTGGTAATGCGTATTGCATGACTCGCATACCGTCTGCCGACAAAGCCGATGCGATTCTCCTCTCGTATGAAGATCATCCGTATGCAAAGCAATATTCTGCCGAGCTTATCTATGGTGCTATCGGCACAGATGCCTGCATTCCGGTATCTTCTACTGATAAATTCCCAAGAAACTGTGGGATGCCCATCATTCCTCTTAACAAATTGGAATATGTACTTCCGGAAGAAGTAAATATTGATAATAAAGCCCTCTTAAAGATTGATACCATCGTAAAGAATGGCATTAAAAATGGTGCAATGCCTGGGTGTCAGGTAATAGCTGTGAAGGATGGCAAGGTTTTCTTCCATAAAAGCTACGGATACAAATCATATTCCGACAAAGAAATAGTAACTAATGCCGATCTTTATGACCTCGCATCGGTAACTAAAGTAGCTGCCACAACAATGGTATTGATGAAGCTGTATAACGATAAAAAACTCGACCTGAACAAACGCATTTCCGACTATTTACCTGATTTAAAGAAGACGAATAAAAAGGATATTACCCTGCGCGAACTCCTTGCCCACCAAGCTGGTTTGCAAGCGTGGATTCCCTTCTATAAATCTACCATAAAGAATGGTATTCTCGATGAAAACCTATACCACGACAGCCTTTCCACAGACTATACTACCAAAGTTGCTGATAAATTATTCATTAAAAACAGCTATGCCGAAGTAATTTGGCAAGCCATCAAAGATTCTCCTATTAAAGACAAAGGAAAGTACCTGTACTCCGACTTTACGATGATGATTTCCAAAAAAATTATTGAAACAATTACCCATCGCGCATTGGATTCTCTCGTTTCAGAATGGTTTTACAAGCCACTCGGTTTGGCTACGATGACTTTTAATCCACTATCCAAATTCCCTATCCAACAAATCGCCCCGACCGAGCAGGATAATACCTTTCGCCATCAACTTCTGCGAGGATATGTGCATGATCCCGCAGCGGCAATGCTGGGCGGCGTCAGTGGTCATGCGGGTCTGTTCAGTAATGCCAATGACCTCGCGATTCTGATGCAGCTTTTATTAAATAATGGCACCTACGCCGGCAAAAGATACTTGGATTCTGCCACGATTCATGAATTTACGAGGCAACAATATCCGAAATCCGCCAATCGAAGAGGCTTAGGCTTCGATCGTGCCGATACTATCAACCATACCAATGGCTCGGTTTGCAATTCTGTATCCCCCGAAACCTTTGGTCATACGGGCTTCACCGGAACCTGTGTATGGGCGGATCCAATCAATCATTTTACCTACATTTTCTTATCCAACAGAGTGAATCCTGTTGCAGAAAACCCGAAATTAGTCAACTTAAACATCCGAACTGACATTCAAGAGGTCTTTTATCAAGCCTTTAAACGGTAAACCATACCTCCAAAAGCCAATTCCGTATACTATTTTGAAAATAGTCTATGGAATTCCAAAAATAGTATATGGAATTCCAAAAATAGTGTATGGAATTCCAAAAATAGTGTACTGAATTCCAAAAATAGTATATACAATTCCGGGAATTGTGTACACTATTTTCAAAATAGTGTATACAATTCCAAAAAAAGAATACACAATTCCAAAAAGAGAATACACAATTCCAAGATAAGGGTACACCATTCCAAGATAAGTGTATGCCATTCCAAGATAAGTGTATGCCCTTCTAAGAAGAGAACATCCTCCTCTCCGAAAACACATCAAATTGCCGCCCCGAACCATCGCCTGATCCTAAAAACCAATCTCAAATTTCAAAGAACAAACCGCTTATCAAAATGTATTGGCAATTTAGTACTTTTGCCCGCAACAAATCTTATAATTAATGATATGAAAAATTCGATGAAAAAACTCTTCCTCGCCGCAGCCATATTAATGATGCTGAATGGCATAACGAACCTCGCCGCAGCGCAAGACTTTCGCGTTACGCCGGGTATGACTTTGAAATATAATGTTACCGATGGCGAGGCGAAATATCAACTCTGGGTCATGGTGCATGATGTACTTCCCGAGGTAACCTTTTCCTGGCTCATTCTGAATGATAAATGCCCCCAAGGTCATATCAAAATCTCGGCAGATGCCTGGCGTACCGCCGATAAACAGAATAATCTGTTCGATCCCGGCTATCAAAAGCTCTCGGAACAAACCTGTATCTGGGTGTCTCAATATGTTTTCGCATCGCTCAAAAATAATGGCGATGTAAAGATGACGCCTGACCAAAATGAAAAACATTATGTCCGAAAAGACTATCAGGATTTCCCCGTAAAAATCAACGGTACGGCAGCAACCATCCACTGTATGCACGTAGAAAGTGATGATGCCACGAAAGACCAATTCTTTATCGCCGATGCCAAACAAACACCCATTATTTTAAAGATGAATTTCGGTTTTTCGATGGAGTTGTTTGAGATAAACAGCGTCGCTCGCATCCTTCCTGCCCTGAATCTGAAAGGAACCGAATTACTTGCCCTCCCAGGCAAATCATTGTACGATCCGCAAGTATATTCCTTCACGCATCCTGTTGGCGATTCCTGCGATTTCATCCCGATTTATAAACCAACCAAAGAAGGCGTAACTTTTATTTATAAATGCCAGGCAAATGGCTATCAGGCATCGGTTATGAACGATGTTTTAGGCAGTTTAGAAGTCTATAATACCATCAAAGGCGATGATGATTTATCCTGGACAAAATACCCTGGCGAACTGCCCTATGGTTTAACCTTCGATTTGAAACGAGAAGCCATCGAAAAGCTATTAGGAACCTCGGCAAAGACCAGTATCCGCCCCAATTCTTACGAATATTTGGATAAACATATTATCGTTACCTACACATCCGATGATGTTAAGAAAGCAAAGCTAAAGATCCTCACGATATACAAATAAAAGGCTCGGTTTTTGCTATTCTTTTTGTATCTGATGAATCGTAATTTCCATCCCTTGTATTTAATAAAAGCAGTAACCGTCTTTCTATCTCTTTTTCTAATAATGAATGCCGCCAAGGCAGATTCATTAGCCATCAAGAGCGGCATGATTTTGAATTATAAGATACTAAAAACCTCCGATACCATACGCTTAAAAGTAATGATCAAAGAAGTTTCGCAGCGCGTCATATTCGATTTTATTTTACTCAGTATTAATTCCTTCTATGGTCGTGTAATCCTTACGCCGCAAGCATTACAAAGCGGCACACGTCAATATAATTACTCGGTAAAAGGTGATGTTATTCTTACAGATGGTACAGCCGTTTGGATGTCGCAAGATGTTTTCCAAACACTCCGTAACAAAGGGCAAATAAGATATACGCCTAACGGAAAAGAGAAACTTTATAAACTGATAAAACATCAGAATTACGAGGTGTTATTTGATACTAAGAAAATCCCCATACCCGCTCTCCTGATAGAAAGTGAAGAAGACCCAAAAGATGTATTCATCATCGCCGATAACGCCAACTTTCCCATAATTTTGAGCATGAATCTCGGCTTTCAATTTGATCTTTCCGAAGTTCTCACAGAAGAAGCCACGCAGCACTAACAGCTTATTTATATTTCCACATCCTTTGCTTGCCTTCCTGCATCCATTCCACCGCCTGTTGCATGCGTTTGTTCCGAGTGGGTTCAGTCTTTGCATCTGTTATCCATTCTATGTATTCTTTCTTATGCGATGGGCTGAAAGCATCAAAAGTTTTCTGTGCCGCCTTGTTTTTCTTTAATTCTTTTTGAAAGTATTCCGGAATTTCCAATACCTTTTGTTCCTTTGTTTTATCCTTTTTAATCGGTTTGCTACCATCTTCATTCAGCTTCATAGCCTGTTTGATAAATGCCATAATAATCTTATCCGAAGGGATGTCTTTCAAGCTCGTAATCCGACCCATATTTCCCATTGCCTCACCACCTTTGTTGGCACGTTCTTTTAATAAATTATCAGGGTCTTTTAATAAAGAAGATTTCCAAAAACCAAATACACAATGTTCCTTAAAACCCGCAATACAACAGAGACTTCCCTTATAATCAAAGAAAGGCATTCCCCATTTTATTGTTTCTTGAACATCAGGGCATTCTTTATGAACCACCTCCCTTAAATGTTTCAAAATAGGCTGTGCAAAAGGCTGTGCTTTCGCTATGTAATCATCAATTCTTTTATCAGTTTTTACCATGAGATATTATATCTAATTTCAGGGGCAAACATAAAAATATTATCGGAAAACGATCACCCCGAACAAAGGTTTTCTTTCGATAAATTCTTGCATTACTTTTCTAAAAATTTGGATATAACAAAACATTACCTACATTTGCCCCTTCAAAATAAAACAATAAGCTACAACAATTATGGTAAATAAACTCTTCAGAACAAAGTCCATCGAATCTATCATGAAAGATTCCACCGAAGGCGAAAACAAATTAAAACGAGCCTTGTCAGTTTATGAATTAGTAGCAATCGGAATTGGCTGCATCATCGGCACCGGTATCTTTGTGTTAACAGGTAAGGTCGCCATCTCGAATGCCGGACCGGGGATCTTATTATCCTTTGTTATCTGCGGAGTAGCTTGTATTTTTGCTGCATTGTGTTACGCCGAATTTGCATCTTTCATCCCTATTTCCGGCAGTGCTTACACCTATTCGTATGCCACTATGGGAGAATTGATAGCATGGATTATCGGGTGGGATTTAATCCTCGAATATGGCGTAGCCACAGCCGCCGTCGCGAATGGTTGGTCGAGCCATTTTGTTAATTTCTTGGAATTAATAGGGCTGAAAAACTTCCCGCAGCAGTTCGCCCTCACCCCCTTTGAAACGGTTCCCGCAACAGGCGAACATGGTTTGTTTAACATCCCTGCCGTCATGATAACTTTCGGAATAATGGCATTATTAATCGTAGGGATTAAAGAAAGCGCAAGAGTCAATAACATCATCGTAGGGATCAAATTAATGGTCGCCGTATTCTTCATCATCGTAGGTTTCTTCTTCGTTAAAACTGCCAACTGGTCTCCCGTTGTTCCTGAATTCAAACCCGATTTAACCGCCACCAATCACGACTGGTCCTGGACAAGTATCCAACACATGGAACTCTGGAAAGTATTCTCACATTGGTTCGGTCACGACCCTGTAAACGGCTTCGGAGGCTGGGCAGGAATCCTATTAGGAGCAGGCATTATTTTCTTTGCATACATCGGTTTCGATGCCGTTTCCACCACCAGCGAAGAAGCAAAGAACCCCGAAAAAGACGTACCCAAAGGAATCATCTACAGCCTCCTCATCTGCACCGTACTGTATATTTTAATGTCAGCCGTATTCACCGGCATCGTCAAATGCGATGGCTCCCTTACCTTAGACAATTTAGGCGTGGACAAAGGCGCACCGATGGTCTATGCCTTCAAACAAGTGGACTCCCCATGGGTCAGCAAATACGCCGCATTCCTTGTGGACATCGGCGCATTATGTGGAATCACCAGCGTGTTATTAGTCCTGTTCTTAGGGCAATCCCGCGTCTTCTTCTCCATGTCTCGCGATGGCTTGATTTCCCAATGGATCTCCAAGGTACATCCCAAATACCAAACCCCTTATCGCGGTACCGTCATCACCGGCTTGGCAGTAGCATTAATAGCAGGATTCATACCCCTTGGCGACATCGCAGAGATGGCAAATATCGGCACCCTCTTCGCCTTCGTACTCGTATCTATCGGCATCATCTACCTCCGCAAAAAACACCCCGACCGCAAAGGCGGATTCCGCACCCCCTTCGTTCCAGCCATCCCGATAGCCTCCATGGTTTTATGCCTCTTACTAATGTTCAGCCTTCCCCTCATTACGTGGTTACGATTCTTCGTCTGGATGGCAATAGGATTAGTCATCTTTTTCCTCTACAGCCAAAGAAACTCCAAGCTGAACCATCCAAGTTAAAAGAAGAACCCACATCCATTTTCCCAAAACCCCTCCCTCTCCCCAAAATCACTTTTACAGTGTGGTATTTTGCTTGGGCTTATTTAAACCCCTTGATGGATAGATTCAGGGGCTTGTAGGCGTTCCTAAAAACTCGATATAGTCTTTTTAAAACCCTTTTGCCCCAAATGGACATCCTTTTCAACCAAATAAAAACCCATTCACCCCAAATACCCACCCCACATCTCCAAACACCAACCCTCCCATCCCAAACAATAACCCCACACCCCAAAACCCCAAACCTCCCCCTCAAAATACAAATTCCAACCACCCAAATACCCCCCCCCTCGCCCATCAAACAACATCCCTCATCCACAAAATAAAATTCCCCACTTCCAAAATACAAATCATCACAACAATCCACCTCCTATTATTGCCCCGCCAACGCGGCATCATAAAAGAAAAAAATCATTCACCTACTTCCCCCCTGCAGAAACCTTAAGAATTACCCCTTCCCAGCCAATTCCTAAATTTGCAAAAAATAAAAACAATAACAAAATGGAAAAACAATACCTCACAAAAGAAGAAAAAGAGCTAATAGAACTATTACAATTCATGCAAAAGTTTTTCAAGGATTACCCAGCCACTCATCCCAAAGACATTGAGGACATGCCAAAATATATTGCAGAATGGAAAGAAGAAGAGGAAATAATTATCGCATTAGCCAAAAGCCGAGTAGAATTTCTTGAAGGTCTCGAAACCGACAAATACCGCAATAAAAATGAAGTTCATGAAGTAGTTTGTCTTAAATGCAATGCCCCATCAACCTCAAAGCCACTCAAAAAAGATTTCAAGAATAAATTAGGCATAAATTATCTAAGTTTTAAATGTCCCAAATGTAAATGCATCTTTTCATTCGGTTTGGGAGTGACGGATTGGGATACTATTAATAATATGGAAAATATGATTCGTGATCTTGGAAAAATGGATTACGACAAAACCGCTTTAAACAAAATGAAGGAGGACAGTGAAAAATTTAAGCAAGCGGTAATTAAAAGCGATGAAGCCAACCAGGTATGCTTAGATAACCATGCCAAAACTGCCGAATGGGCAACCGGTCAACTGGCGAGGTTTACTATTTTGAAACATAAGTTTTTGACCAATAACCATACTATTGGCGAGAGTTAGGATTATTACCAACATCATCCTTTTATTGCATTGCCAAAAAAGG
>CAIMUP010000141.1 GCA_903844645.1 uncultured Bacteroidota bacterium | reverse complement strand
TTGGAATAATTCCTACCCTTAATGGAATAATCATTAAGCATAAAGTGCTACGGTTTATGCTTAAGGAAGATTCCATTAAGGTGAAGTCATTGCACTTTAACCTTAAAGAAGTTTCCATTAAGCCTAAAGAATTTTTAGGGAGATTTACAGAAATTAAGGGGACGGAGAGGGACTTTTTGGGATGAATCCACACCTATTATATAGGCACTATTTTCTGGAATAATAGGCTTAGGGATTATTGTACCAAATAATTGGAATCGAATACCGAGGAAATCAATCGGCATACACCCGCCCTTGTCTCCAAACATCAACTGCGCGGTACCATTGCGTTTCGTAAAGAGGGGCACGTTCGAGGGTGTAATCGTTATCGGTAAAGGGGTTGTTGACCCGCTCGAAATTAAAATTGATGGACAGCATCGAGCCAGATTCTCCATACGTCCAGCTTTCGCTGTTATCGCCTTTGTAAACCACATTTGGGGAGCCGAAAACGATATAAATTAAGCCCCGATCCGTCTTCCAACCCTCGATATGGGAGGTGAAATAATTGTTTGCATTAATCACCCGATTGTAAAACTTTCTGATCAATTCCCGAGACCGTTCCTGATTGCCGCCCATGCCCATCCAGAATTTATCAAGAGTTAATTTCTTATTCGGATTGGAGGCGAAGTCCTCGAATTCCTTACGGGTATTGATGTATCGGAGGGGGTCAATTAATTCTTGCGGCATCGCGACATTGGGGAATTCATCGGTGAATCGGTAGATGGTAAAACCCTCCCGGCTGACCACGGTATCGGTTTGGAAATGATAAAAACCAGGCTTCGGAAAGTGCAGATATTCATTGGCGGCAATATCCACCGTGAAGACACTATCAGGATGATAATCGAAGCTCGAAGGATTGTCAATCGCAAATGGCGGCGGCGCAATTTTGAAGGATCGGTTGTAATATTTAACGAAAAATTTGGTCGCCGCAGCATCCCTGTTACTAATTTTAAAACTATCCGTCGCCGCGACATAATTATGGAAGTATGGCTGCTTCATTCCCTTCAGATAAACTAAAAATGTTTGGCGACTTTCTTTGGTTGATTTATCTATTTTCACAAAATAAACATCGTACGTTTTCCGATTCATATCCGAGAGTTTCAACTGGATGATACTATACGGATTGGTACTGGTTTTAAGATCGAAATGGGCAATCAAAATATTAGAAGCGGAGTCGCCGCGGCTATCTTTCACCGTTACCGAACCGCTATCGGTGAAGACTTGGGCATCAATAGAATTAAACAACATATATTGCACCTTCACCACAGCCGCAAACTTCTGATCGTCTTGCTTGGTGTAAAGTAATTCATCGGTATTAATCTTGAAAAAGAGGCGAGAACTGTCATCGGAGAAATTATACACCAGAAATTCAGGATGAATGACAGATGAGACATTCTTATAGATATAACTCAAGTTCTGATTACTGATTTTATTACTCAAAAAACATCCCGCAAGGGCGAGAATGGGAAGGATCAGAAGGATTATCTTTTTCATTGGATTCAGGTTATTCATCATGGGGGTAAAATTATAAAAATTGTTGCATTAAACTTCGGTAACGCCGCCCGATATTACGAACTTCATCATCTCGGCACCGGTCGCGTCTATCGGGGTAATGTTTTCTTTTAAGCAGATGACTACGATGCCGGAAAAACTGTAGGACATCGGCAAATAAACCGCCACTTTTTCGTTGCCTAATCCTAATTCGCTAAGATCGTGCTGGGTAATGAAGCCGATTCGTTGGATATTATTTTCTTTATTAATCATAACCAAAACGGGAGTGTTGAATCTCCGTTTATCGCCAACGAATGCGGCAATCATATCCTTCACTCCGGTATAAATTATCTTTACTAAAGGAGTCCGTTGGATGCCTCTTTCTATAAAATTCCAGATCGGCGTAGCGACAATGTACGATCCGAGGAAGCCTAAAACGGTTACCAATAAAATAGTAGTCATAATGCCGATGCCGGGAATGTTTAAATGCAGCAAAGTCTCGAAAAGGTCGTAGATAGGTTGATCTATCCAGCGGAATAATTTATACAGCACGACGATGGTTACCACTATCGGGACGGTATAGAGCAGACCTTGGAGGAAATAGCTAAGAACTTTTTTCATTTATTTGGTATTAAATATAGGGATACAGAGAACGAATTCAGGAATGCAAAATTACGAAAACTATTAACTAATTGTTTTCCTATTTTCGCCTCCATTAATTAAAGGATGTCTTACAAACCAAACGACCATTTTGCTCGCAAAGCGAAGGATGAAAACTTCGTCGCCCGATCCGTCTATAAATTAGAGGAAATAGATGTCCGGTTTCGCATTATTAGTTCTGACGACTTCGTGTTAGACCTCGGCGCGTCTCCCGGTTCCTGGATGCAGTATTCCTCCCGCAAGGTCGGTCCTCGCGGCAAGGTGTTGGGCATAGATTTAAAGCATATCAATGTCAATTATCCCAATACTATTTGTGTAAAAGGCGATATGAACGAGCTGAAAATGGAGGAGCTGATCACGAAATATAATATCGCCAAACCGTTCGATGTTGTCCTCTCCGATATGGCTCCGAATACCAC
Source organism: uncultured Bacteroidota bacterium (assembly GCA_903844645.1). Lineage (GTDB taxonomy): Bacteria > Bacteroidota > Bacteroidia > AKYH767-A > JABDAW01 > JABDAW01. The sequence goes on along the minus strand of CAIMUP010000141.1, from coordinate 67,788 downwards.
CGGCAGCAAGTTTGTGGACCAATGCCGCTCGCTCGATTTATGCGTCATCGCCTTAGAAACGGCTCATAAATTCCTGAAACCGAATGGCAATTTTGTCTGCAAGCAATTTGAAGGAGAAGATACGAAAGGCTTCTGCGACGACCTCAAAAAATGTTTCAAAGAAGTCAGCATCCTACGCCCTAAAAGTACCCAAAGCAGCAGCAAGGAGTTATTTTTAATCGCGAAGGGGTATCAGAAATAGGTTTTTCCCCAAAAAAATAAAACTACAGCGACTGAAAAAGTTGCTAACTCAACTGAAAAAATTAATAACGAGAGTGAAAGTAAACATAACGCTAGTGAAAGTAAACATAATGCGAGTGAAAATGTTAATAACGCGAGTGAAAAACATTGTAACGCGAGTCAGAGTAAAGGTTTTTTCAGTCAGAGTAAAGGATATCTCGGTCAGAGAAAAGGAACTTTCAGTCAGAATATTCGACATTTCATAGAAATTATCAGGGAACGGAAACAGAGTTTTCAAGAAATAAGTAGCTTTGCGGCTAATAAAGAATAAGATTTTAGATAAATAACGACGATGAAAAGGGGAATAAGTTTAGGAATCGTATTCGTATGTCTGCTCCATCTGACTTTGCAGGCGCAAACCGAAGAAAAGCCAAAGAATGAAGATTCATATTATAAATTTTGGATAGGATTTGAATATATGCATCCGATAACAGGCTTAAAAACGTATTTTAAACGCAACACAGTCGGGCTATTCGACGTGGGGCAAGGATATTTTCCGTATTTCGCCTACAAATTGCCTTTAAAAGTCGTTCATCCCGCCATAGTTACCGGTTATCTGCTTTTTGATCAAGAGGAAAAAAGTGGCATTCACTATAAATATAGTGCCATTCCCTTAGAATTGCATTTAGGATATTATATCACCAAAAAACCATACGTAGGCATCAGAGGGAAAGTCGGCTATTATTCCATTAATGAGAAAATTACCGATAGTTCAGGCAAAAGTTCTACCAATAATAGTTTCTTATTCGGCTACGGTTTCGATGTTATGATAGATAGTTTTAATGGTTTTGGACGAATAATCAATTTAGGCTACTATCAAATAGGGAATTATAAATTCAGGACACTCACTGTTAGCCTCCCGTTAGATCCTTTTTTCAGGAATCATTCTAAAAAAGATCAACCAAAAGAGCCGCTCACCAAAGATGAGAAGCAGGTGAAACGAATCTGACATTACCCCTACTTTTCCACGCTCCATTCTTAACCTAATCATAATCTAATGATAATGATTTAGACTTTTGCGAGCGGTAATTTTGCAGCAATTAAAATGAAAAGACTTATGAACAATTTTAAAATTCTGTTAGTGGACGATGAACCCGATATTGTCGAGTTATTATCCTACAATTTTCGCAAAAAAGGCTTCGAGGTAAACTCGGCTTTGAATGGTTTGGAAGGGATGAAAGCCCTCGGCACCTACCATCCCGATGTCATCATCATAGATATTATGATGCCCGGCATGGATGGCATCGAAATGTGCCGCGAACTACGCCTTCTTGAGGAATTTAAAGAAACTCGCGTCATTTTTTTGAGTGCCACCAACGATGTCAATCTTGTTATTGATGCCTTAGGAGCCGGCGGCAATCATTATGTTTCTAAACCGATCCATCTGAATGTTTTAATCAACATGGTCATCGGTTTTTCGCAGGTGCATTAAGGATTCCCATCTACCTAATTTCATTTATATTTGCGGCGTATCAAAAAGCAAATCTAAATGAAAATAAATACAGCGGTTTTAATCCTTACGCTCCTCTCTTTTAATGCCATTGGCGGCGGCTTTCAGATCAATACACAAGGGGCTAAAGCCCTTGGCATGGGCGGATGCTTTACAGGGCTTGCCAATGATGCGAGTTCGGTATATTTTAATCCTGCCGGCATGAGCGATTTGAAGTTTCGCCACGAAATATACGCTGGTGTTTCCATCATTATTCCGCAAGTAGCCGTACAAACTGCTGCGGTAAATAGTATCAATCAAAACTCCCCCATCGCGACACCGATAGAACTGTATTATGTTTTTAAATGCACCGACAAATTAAGTTTCGGCTTGGGAATTAACAACCAATTCGGTGCAAAATCTTCCTATCCCGACGATTGGGAAGGAAAATATATCATCCAAGAATTATCCCTGAAGTCGTATTTATTTCAGCCCACCGCTTCTTATAAAATTAATGACTATCTAAACATCGGCGCGGGCTTCGTTTACGGTATCGGCACCTTTGAATTAAAACAAGCTGTGCCTTTAGAAACAAATTCGACCCCGTATGGCGAAGCGCAGCTTACCGGCAAAGGAAATGCGATGGGATATAACCTCGGTTTGCTCTCGCATCTGAAGGATTATGGCAGCATCGGCATTAGTTACCGCTCGAAGTTCCAATTAAAATTAAACAATGGCGATGCCACCTTCACCAATATCCCGGATGGCGTTCGGAATTTGTTTCCTCCGACCACTACTTTCGCGTCTTCGGTTACGTTGCCAGCCGTTTTGTGCATCGGTATCAGTAAAGAATTTATGGATAAGAAATTAACCGTTACGATAGACTTTTGGCGCACCTTCTGGCATACTTACGACACCCTGAAATTCACCTTTTCCGATACCGCTACGCCCTCGATCATCTCGCCACGATTGTATCAGGATGTCAATTTCTTCGGCTTGGGGGCGGCTTATAAAATTAATAAAAAGATTACGGCGCGGGCAGGTGCTTTTTACGATTTTTCTCCCATTAAAGATGGCTATGTCAGCCCCGAACTGCCCGATGGCGATACCTTTGGCTGGTCTGTCGGCAGTAGTTTCAAATTCAATGAAACCTTCGCCTTCGATCTCTCCTTCCTGAATTATAATATCACGATGACCCGCTCTTTTACCGAGAAAGGATTTACGGCAAAGTATCATAAAATTATCTCTGTGATAGATGTCGGCATCAATGTCTCCTTCGGCAAGAAATTCTTGAAGAAGGACGCGGAATAAGGAGTTTATAAAACCAAAATAGTTCCTTATTTTTCAAAAAATCTATTGGAGTTTTCAGAAACCACGTTGGAGTTTTCAGAAAACCCGTTAGAGTTTTCAGAAACCACGTTAGAGTTTTCGGAAAACCTGTTAGAGTTTTCGGAAACCACGTTGGAGTTTTCGAAAACCACGTTGGAGTTTTCAGAAAACACGTTGGAGTTTTCGAAAACCACGTTGGAGTTTTCAGAAAACACGTTGGAGTTTTCAAGGTTTTGGAGGTCGTTTTTGGGGTATTTAACGATAGAAACAGGGCTCAATCCCAACGGCTGAGTGGGTTTCTATTAGTAATTTCGGTTTTGGAGGAGCTTTCGGGGGATGCCCCCTGCCAGATTCCGATTCGATAGACTTCTTTCATAATTCAGTCCATCGGGACAACCTTTTGGCAGTAATAATTGGGTATTCCCGTTGTGGCGACGGGATTAATAGTTAAAGTCCCTCGGTTCGCCGTTTAATTCCCGCCCCTGGAGGAGTTGGTCTTTGATAAAAGTAATGATAGAATTGAAAGCATTGTCGGCGAAATCCTGAAATTCGTTCGTTTCCTCCATCGAAATTCCGGTATCTACCATCATCCGATATTCCTCGTAAGCAATATCGAGATGGTCGGTAATTCTCGACAATTCATAATCGGCAGCGGCGCGAAACATGGAGCCTTTCAAATCATCTGTGTCCTTGAATTCGATAGGATGCTCCTTTTCGTTGATTTCAAAACTGAATAATTCGACACAATCATCCAAAGCCTGTGTTTCCATCCAATTATCATCCTCCTTTTCCATAGCATGGAAGTATTTCAGCAAGGTTTTATCCTCGAACTTCTTGATAAATTCTTCTTTCGTTTTATAATCGGCAATGATAGCCGGCTTGCCATCGAATTTAGGATTAATAGCCTTGATGATAGCGGGTATTTCGGCTTTGCCAGATTTCTTTTTCTTGGATTTCTTAGCCTTTTCGTCCTCCTTAGCCTTCACCAATCCGAGGTAGAATTGCTCTTGCTCACCTTTGGTATTGGGCAGCATAAACAAGTTTCCGGTACCCATCATCGTATCATAATAAATATACCAGGCAGGGGTCGGCATCATGGATTCGTTGCCCCCGATATATTCGGCACGATAGAAATCGTAAGCCTGCCATGCACTCATAAAATGGCGAGGCTGATAGCTGCCCGAAGTCATGTACGCTTTATATAAATCGAATTCGGACTGGGTAATAGGGTCTATGTATGGGCAAGTTTTTATCTTCTGTTCCCACTTCAGAAAGTCCCACGAAACCTCAACACCCGGCAATTCCATTTCCTTAGCCCTCCATCGGCATTGGATATTGAATAATTTCTTTTGCTGAATCTCCCATAACATCGCGGAAGCCATCTCCTTGAATCGCATCTTCTCATTATTTTCTCGCTGCACATTGTTCGGACCCCATTCCAGCCACCCGGCTTTTATTCGGGCATAGCTTTCGATGAATATGGTAACGGAACTGGTACTGTATTCTTTGAAATAATCTTTATACTTCTCGTCGTTGGTCAGCGAATCAATGATTCCTTTCATTACCTTCTCTCGTTTTTTGGTATTTGCTATATCCTTTCGCGCCTCGGCAGACGGTTTTTTTTCTTTTGCCATAATTTTTTTCTTTTAGAATTTAAAATCTTGTGGTTCGCCATTCAGCCTTCGTCCTTCCAGGATATTTTTTTTGAAATGGTCTTCGATCATCTCGGTCTTACTTTTTTGTCCCTCGGTTTCGTCATCAGTATATCCGAAGCCGATATTGTTTTGTACGCGGAACTGGTATTCATCAAACACTATCGGCAACACTTTATTCAGCATTCGCACTTCATGTTGAGACATGGAATTAATAATCACATCCTGCCAACAATCTCCTTCGGCAACGGGGATAGGTATTTCGGCATCCTTCAAATCATTCAAGGCGATACTCAAGGAAGGGAAGCCCTCGTCATCATATTCGCCCCGGTCTATCAGTTCATGATATTTCTGGATGATAGGGTCATCGAATTTCTTGATAAAATCCATTAATTGCTGCTCGCCAAAAGAAATCTGGGGGCGTATATCGTATTCAGGCTTTGGGATTTCGGGATGTTCCTGATGATACACTTCCGTTCGTTGCGCTTGTGTTATCTGGATGTATTTATCTTCTTTGGCACCACGAATATCCGGCAACTTGATCAGCTCGCCACTACCCGTTTGTATATTGTGAAACCGATAATAATCCGGCATTTCATCGTCATCCTCCTCTTCAGCATCTTTGAGGGTGAAATGGTCTTGCCAAGAGGCATAGTCATAGTTGTTATCGTATCGGTATTGATCGGAATTGATGAAGTCCAGAAACAGATTAAACTCGGTTTCGGTAACAGGCTCTATGAAAGGGCATGTTTTGATGGCTTCTCCCCAATATTCAAATTGCTCCCCAATTTCTATTTCATCAATGGTAATCTTTTCGGCTCGCCAGAGGCACTGTTTGTCGAACAATTTCTTTTGCTGAATCTGCCAGAAATACTGTTCGGCACGAGCTTTATACCGCGAACTTTCTTGATCTTCTTGCTTCAGGTACATCTCGCCGTATTTCAGATACCTGAATTTGGCATCGGCAAACATCTTGATAAACATATTCACGGTTTGCTTGTTGAAGTCCTTGAAATATTCTTTATACTTCGGGTTTTTCTTCAGGTCCTCCAATATTTCGCGCCTCAATTTATCATCCTCGAGGGTGGTCTTGACCATCAGTTTCCCGACATCCGACAATTCCTCTTCTTCCGCTTTCTTAGCTCTTTTCGCCATGCTTTAATCTTTATTTTTTATTCAATATTATGCGCCGCCGTCTCTTTTTTTCAAAAGTCAAAATTAGAAAAATTTCGTTACATCCTACAAACTCTCTAAAATGGAAAAAGGTTTAAAGTTGAATAAATCATCCAACCTTAAACCTTAAACTCTAAACTTCCTCCCGCCCTTACACCGTTGGGCTGAAGGAAATACCGCCAAAGGGATCGGACATCACTCCGTCGCCATGCGTGTTGCAGGCTTGGATTCGGAAGTGCAGTTTCACATTTGTTGCCACCGCTACCTCGCCTCCGCGAGAGCTTATAAAAGTATCCGGAGTGCAGCGGGTGTAGGCACTCAAGATGGTCGGATCGGGATTGCTGCTCACCCAAATCTTATAAAAAGTCGCCCCTTTAATATGATGAAAGTGCATCAATGCGATCCCCGCAGTATCGCTCTGAACGATAGATCCGCCATACGCTTTGCCAGGTTTTGTGCCATCGGTCGTCTCGGCTTTGCTTAACTCGACCAAAAACTTTTTCATCTCTACAGGGTCGCCGCCCAATTGGGCAAAGAGGACTTTCGCCATCTCTTCATAAATATCCACTCCGGCATCGTTCACCACATGTAGGTGGTCAACCGAATTGGAAAGTTCAACCGTGGCATCTGCCTTCCGAACGATGCCCAGACGGATGGTTTCGGCACCATTTTGCCCCGTCAATCCAGATGCTTTGATGACCAAGTTGGTGCTTAAAAACATCTTGTCGCCTACCAATTTGATTTGGTCTTTGTTAATTTCTGGGTTATCATGTTTTGATAACAGTAAAATTTTTTGTTCTAATTCGTGACTCATTTTCTTTTTATTTAATTATTATTAATATAAATTTACTTTTTGTTTAATGAATTATCCGACCCGAAAAATCCTATTCACTACCCCCTGGCATGTCTCGGAAAATGGTTTTCCTTCACATACCAGCGACTTTCCTTGGGAGGAAAATGGTTTTCCTTCACATACCAGCGACTTTCCTTGGGAGGAAAATGGTTTTCCTTCACATACCAGCAACTTTCCTTGGGAGGAAAACGGTCTTCCTTCACATACCAGCGACTTTCCTTGGGAGGAAAATGGTTTTCCTTCAGATACCAGCGACTTTCCTTGGGAGGAAAACGGCTTTTCCAGGATGAAAACCAGAAATTCCGATGCTATATATATAGGAGTGCCGATCAGTTCCATCGTGAGAGGGTCTTAGCCAGTGGCAAAAGAGCAACCCTCAACAGTTGAGAATCGGTCAGCGATATGTTCGTGGTGTTCATGGGTGCAAATATAGGAAAGTTTTCGGGGAATAGGTTTTTCATGGAATAAAATTTCATCGCCTTAAACCTTAATTTTCAAATTGGATAACGGGCGGCTGTTTTGGTATAAAATTTCAGGATCCAAATCGGCTTGATTATTCCATTCGATGGAATCAAAATTCACCCTCACCGAATTGAAAACGGCTTCCTCTTTTAATTCTCTGAAGATACCCATTTCGAGGAAAGGCTTCACGTCAAACTCCCGTTCCTCGCCATTCTCGAATGTCAGGATAAGCAAATAATCTTTCTTAGGCTTCACTTTTTTTACAGCTAAATACATGATGTTTTATTTTAAAGGTTCGATAGAAAAAGGCTTCTCGCCATTTTGACATAATTCCCAATCCGCCAGCAATTCTTCCTTATGAATTTCAATCCACGCAATCACCATCCGAGCTTGCCGAGTGGGAATATTCCCTTCCGTCATCTCACAAGTGTTGATATTAATAACCCCCTTCGTGCCTTGATAATAGACGTGAACATGAGGCGGATTGTGTTCCTTCGGGGCGTAATACATTCGGATAATGATTCCGAAAAACATGGATAAAGTAGGCATTGGATTTTTAATTTAATAACGCAAAGAAACGAAACTTTCGGGAAGTGGCGGGGTATTTTCATGGAATAATATTCCCCACCCCGATTTGGCGATGAATGAATTTTTCTGTAATTTTGTGCCCTTAATAATTTAAAAACTGAATACAATGAAAAAGATTTACACACTCGTTGCAGCCCTCGTGCTGTTCCTCGGAGTTGCGAATGCGCAAAACTCCAACACCGTTTTGCTTGCCAATGACATGATAGGACATGTCGCCAAGCCCCTTGCCAAGCCTGTTCATCATGCTGCCGTCAATCATCAGAAATCGGTGCAACCCTTTTGGATTGATTTGGATTCGGCAGATGCTTATAATGCCGCATCGCTGGGCTTGAATTATTCACGGTTTCGCTGGGATTGCAATATGCACTACACCAGTGCAGATACTGCTGGTGGGCATTTGGGCTTGAAGAATCAAATATATGTGGTCTTCGATACCCTTGTGGACTCCTATAATGCGGCAGGACCATTTCCTTATTCTCATTATTCATATCCTACGGTTAGTGTAGATTCTATAATGCTAAGGGTAGGGCAGGAAAATAATACAGGGCAAGATGACACGCTTGTCATTTCTATATTAGGTGTTCAGCATCACGCTACCTGTTTGGCTATTTACCCAGATACTGCTGCGGTTACGGTTTATTCGCGTGATACCTTAATAATACCTGCATCAGCACCATTAAATCCAGGTGATTATACAGACGGTATGTTCCTCTTTTGGCATCCAAGCCATCCTCAACTTCCTACCAATACTTTTTGTGTAAAGGTTGAATACTTTGGAGCTAAACAAGATTCATTCATGTTTGTTGCCGGATGTCCTTCCTTCTCTGGTTTTAATTCTTGTGCCTCTTTTACCATGGCAGACTCTTCGTCTTATCACCCAAATAGTTTTTATAAAGACAATGTTCAATTCCATCAAACTTACCCTACCCTTTGCGATTCCTTTCCATGGTATGAATGTAATAGCAATTCTACTTATAGTTATGGCGCAGACGGTTCCGACTACGTTCAAAACATAGGGATAATGGTTAAAGTTGATATTGGCTCCACCCTTTGTAATAACCTCACCATTTCCACTAATCATACCGATGCATCCTGCGGTACTTGCCTGAATGGTACGGTGTCTTCCACCTATTCAGGCGGCACTTCGCCATATACTTTTCTTTGGAGTAATGGAGCTTCCACACAGAATATTACAGGGCTTAATCCCGGCACATTCACCGTTACTATCACCGATGTTAATAACTGCACTGCCGTCAGTTCTTCCACCGTAGTTAATAACGCCTGCGGTGGGTTTTATACCACGCTGAATCCTACGGCTGCTCTTTGCGCTACCTGTGCCGATGGCTGGGTTTCGGATGCCATTACCGGAGGAACTTCGCCATTCACTTTTGCATGGAGTAATGGCTCTACTTCGCAGAATGCTACGGGCTTATTACCCGGCACTTATTCTGTTACCATCACCGATAATGCCGCTTGCGTCATCACCAACAATGCCACCATCACCAATGCCAACTTGTGCAATGCCCACTATCTGCTCTACCCCGATACCGCTGCGCATACTTACTGGATCGTGAATCAGGCGTATGGTACGGCACCGGTTCATTACGATTGGAATTGGGGTGATGCCTCGGCACATGATACCATCGCATTCCCCACCCATACCTACGCCGCAGCCGGAAATTATACGATTACCCTCGGCATCCATGATGCTATTAATTGCGCCACCACTTATGCCAACAGTTATTATTTATCTCGCACAGCAAACCAAATGGTGAACATGATTGTAATTCCGAATAACACGGGTATCCCGACAATCAAGGCTAAGAATTTTATCTCCCTGCAACCGAATCCGAATGATGGGAATTTTTATCTGGCGTATCATTTGAATTCGATGAATACCGAGTTGAAGATTATGGATTTGGCGGGGCGCGTGGTGTATCATCAAAGCTTCGCGACGGTAGATGGAAGAGAAGAAATCAATGCTCATCTGGGTAGCGGAATTTATTATTGGGTGGTCGTTGCCGACAATGAAATCCTGGATAAAGGAAAGATTGCCGTGATGAAATAGTCGCTCTCGATTTCAAATAAAAAATCCGAAGTTCTTAAAAATGGCTTCGGATTTTTTTATTTAAAGAAAGGCAATAGATTAATCCTCATCCTCCTCTTCTTTTTCATCAAACCAATCCTTCTCGGTCCGATAAACCGTCCCTTTGAATAATGCGATTTTAGTATCCTCCAGATTCGTAACGATTACATTAAACACGGCAATCTTGTGACTGATACTCGCAACCTCTGCCGTCGCAATCAGAATATCACCCTCCTCCACCTGCCCGGTGTACGACATCGAAGCTTCGATAGAAACGCTTTTTCTCCCATACGAATTCGATGCAAAAGCCAGTGCGCTATCCGCAAAAGCAAACGTAACGCCGCCATGCAAAATGTTGAATCCATTCAGCATTTCATCGCGCACTTCCATCTGAAGCACGCATCGCCCAGGCTTAATTTCGATGACCTCGATGCCTAACCATTGTGAGAAAAGGTCGTGAGCCATCATCTTATCTACCACTGCTTTCGCAAGTTCTTCGGATTCCATTTCCTCTTTTGTTTAATAAAATGTTTTACCCTCGCGCACCATCCTTTTGAGCAACGCACTGGGGCGGTATCGGTCTTCGCCATATTCTGATTGAAGGTTTTCTAAGGTATTAAGAACATTCTGCAAACCCATCTCATCCGCCCATCTCAATAACCCTTTCGGATAATTAACGCCTTTGGTCATCGCCAAATCTATGTCGTCGCGAGTAGCGATATTGAGGAACAAAGCATCAATCGCTTCGTTGATAAGCATGGCTATGATTCGCTGAAAGATACCCTCGCCAAGTTCTTTATCCATCACGGGTTGCGGTACGATAGCATTGGGGGAATAATCGTAATATCCACGACCCGTCTTCCTACCGAAACGCTTCGCTTCATACAATCTCTTTTGGGTGAATGACGGTTTGTAACGAGGGTCATAAAAGAATTGCTCGAAAATGGTTTCCGTAACCTTGAAGTTAATGTCGTTACCGATAAAATCCATCAACTCGAAAGGACCCATGCGGAATTTACCAAACTCTTTCATAGCCCAATCAATCGTAGCAAAGTCTGCCGCTCCCTCCTCATAAAGCCTGATCGCTTCGCCATAAAACGGACGAGCAATTCTATTCACGATAAAGCCCGGAGTGTCCTTCGCAATAACAGTTTTCTTGCCCCACGAATCAATGATGCTTTTTGTTTGATGCAGCATACTTTCATCTGTAGTCAATGCTGGAATCAATTCTACCAAAGGCATCACCTGTGCAGGATTGAAGAAGTGAATCCCAATCACCCGCTCCGGTTTCTTGCAGATGGAAGCAATGGAAACTACCGAAAGTGAAGAGGTGTTAGTCGCAAGTATGCAATCATCCGCTACGATGCTTTCTAATTGAGCAAAGAGGGTTTGTTTTACTCCTATGTTTTCAATGATAGCTTCGATGATTAACCCGCAACCAAACAGAGAATTTACATCCTCTGCAAATTCAATTCTATTAAGAATGGCATCGCTTGTTTCTTGGGTAATAACCGCCTTCTCGACTTGCTTCTTTAATGATTTAAGGATGCTATCCTTCCCCTTGTTAAGTGCATCAGGGAAGGCATCCACCAATACTACAAAATGTTCTGCCGTTGCTGCAACCTGCGCAATCCCAGAACCCATTGTACCGGCTCCTATTACTCCTACTTTTAGTAATGACATAGAATATTATTCGCCTTTAAAGACAGGTTTCCTTTTCTCCAGAAAAGCCGCAATGCCTTCTTTGTTATCATCCGTATCGAATGCTTCAATCTGCATATCGCGTTCTAATTCTAATTGATCATCTAAAGAATTAAACAAAGAAAGATTCAACAAACGCTTCGTTAATCCTAAACCTTTGGTCGGTTGCGTAGCGAGATAAACAGCAGTTGAATACGCCTCCTCTTGTAATTGAGCATCCTCACAAACTTTATAAATCATTCCATAATTCAATGCCTGATCCGCAGTAACTTTATCTGCTAACATCATCATCGCGGTAGCACGTTGCAGTCCAACCAGCCGTGGAAGAAAGAAAGTGCCGCCGCTATCAGGTATCAGTCCTATCTTCGCAAATGATTGAATAAAGGTTGCAGACTTACCGGCATAAATTATATCGCAAGCATAAACAACATTTGCTCCAGCACCAGCAGCCACACCATTCACAGCACAGATAACAGGCTTTTCTATTTCACGAATTTTTTTGATGATAGGATTGTAATGCTTATCCACAATCTCCCCAATATTCGGAGCATCATCGGCAGTGGCTTCGGCAAGGTCTTGTCCGGCACAGAATGCACGCCCTTCGCCAGTAAGATATACTGCTCGAATCGTTTTATCGTGAGTGCAAATATCCAAAGCATATTGCACCTCCATAGCCATCCCTTTGTTAAAACTATTTAATACATCCGGGCGATTCAAGGTGATTTTCCCTACGCCGTTTTCGATTTCAAATTTTATAAATTGTGTTTCCATGGAATCAATATTTATGATATTAAATTAATAAACAAAAACTTCTTCCTTCACATTGCAATAGCAGGTCAGGATAGAATCCATCACGGCTGTACCATTCGCAATAGCCATTACCTTATCCCGAAACTCGGGCTGGATAAGATCCATGAAAGGCTGCTCAACTTTATTAAAATAACGGAACGAATCTATCAACTTCTCATCCCATATTCCGTGAAAGTTCAACAAGTCATCAGGCAATACCTGTCGCCTCATGCTATCCGCTTCTTCGATACAATCAAAAGGTTCTGAAACATTCAGGTATCCATAATCATCCGTCAACTCTTCGCCAGCCTGAATATCAAGAACGGCAAGCTCAAAGTTATAAGCGGTAGAGATACAATTGGAATTGAAACTATGATTCACGAACCGCGCATGATCCCAGCAAAGAACATAGCTACCCTTGTTATCGCGGTAGCTGTATTTGCGGATAATATCTTTGTGAATCTGCCTCATGGCAGCCACTTGTTCCGGCTTAAAGGTGCGGTCGAAATCATCATAAATCCAAGTGATAGTACCTTTTGGAATAAACTCTGTGGCAACAAGGCCGTAGCCGATTTCGGGGCTGATAAACTTTAATTCTGTCTTCGGATGAATCATAGTACAAGTAATCGTTATAATTTGAGGCGACAAAACTACTTTATTAATCAGTAATATGAAAATATTTTTACCAGATTTCTTATCTTTGCAAAAGAAAAATCCTAAATCCCCGTTCTTAAACCACATTACAATACCATTTTTATTATGACCAAAAGCCTCCGATTCATAAAAACCATTACCCTCATCATCCTCCTTTTCCCCTTCAATTCCTGTTCAAAGAAATCCAACCCAGTGCCTTATTCTTCCATAGATTTCACGCTCGACCTCACCCTCCCCGCATACTCCAAGCTCCAGATAGCAGGCAATTGGCTCTACATCTCTGGCGGAACATATGGGCTGATTATCTGCAATAACGGCAACGCCACCGCCAACCCATTCACCGTACTCGACAGAACCTGCACCTACAACCCCACCACCGGCTACGTCAAAGTCGCCGCCAATAACGTACTATGCGGCGACACTATTTGCGGCTCCAAATTCAATATCTACAATGGAAACATCCAAACCGGACCTGCCACCATCGCCCTCAAAGCATACAACTCCAACTATGACGGCTACTCGCTACATGTCTATAACTAAGGTTGGAAGTTTATGGTTGGAAGTCGTTCCACAACTTTAAACCTTAAACCTTTTCAAGGCGCGTCCCCTGCTGTATCCTTCGCACAGCAGACCCACCAAGCCCACAATCTTGTTAACCATCCTTTTTAGGCATCAATGCTGTAGTTCTTTCTCTATCCACACGCCATCTTCCTTAATCAAATCTATCAAGGCATCCACGGCTAATTCGGAATCAATACTACGACGCACTACTTCCTTGCCGCGGTATAAAGTTATCTTGCCTTTGCCCGTGCCTACATATCCGTAATCGGCATCTGCCATTTCGCCAGGACCATTGACAATGCAGCCCATAATCCCTATCTTAACTCCTTTAAGATGATCTGTTTTGCGACGAATCTTTTCGGTGGTTTCTTGTAAATCAAACAAGGTTCTGCCGCAAGATGGACAAGAGATATATTCTGTTTTAGAGATGCGGTTTCGTGTAGCCTGCAAGATGCCAAAGGCAGTATTATTTATCAAAGCATCGGGCATCATACCTTCGGGAATGGTGGTGAACAAAACCCCATCGCCAAAGCCATCCAACAATAAGGCACCCATATCCGTAGCGGCTTGCAATTGGAAATTAATGGCGTCAGTGTTTTCGTAAGTTCGTTGAATAATAACCGGACATTTGATGCCTCGCTCCATGAATTTTAAAAACAAACTCCGTTGCTCTGTCATGCCATGATTGTTGGAGGTATCAAGGATAATAACCACGGTATCGTCTTGCTGAATCTTCTCTAATAATTCCTGATTGACCTCAGAAGCTTTCACCATAAGAAAATTCGTAATGTCGGATTTATCACACTCCTGATCGAGGTAATCAAACTTGTTAAATATCGGGAACGATTTTGTTTTATCCGCCTGCTCTTCCCATCGATCATCGCAACGAATAAGACGGAGAGTACCAGGTATTTCAAAGTCAATCTCTTGTTCGCCAAGGTAAATAAAATCGGCAGCGCGGTCGGCAATGTTCCATTTATCCAAAGCAGGGATGTAGGTATATCCAAGCTCCTTCAAACCCTCGATAGTAACACCTTTTGCGCTCTTATCAATGATGACTCTAGGCACGTTTTTTCCGCCAATAGTAGTTACAGAATTCGTTTCTCGTTTGGTGTATTGATAAGGATTGAAGGCAGTGGTTTCATAATTGATGGCTCGCATATCTTTGTGTTCCCTGCCTTGTTGATACCGCTTCGCGAGAGCTATCGCCACAGGCATTTCAAATTCGGGATCTTCGGTTAATGATACGCGGATGGTATCGCCAATGCCATCCTCCAAAAGAGTGCCGATACCTACTGCCGATTTTATCCTCCCATCTTCGCCTTCACCAGCTTCGGTAACGCCAAGATGGAGTGGATAAATGATGCCGCTTGCTCTCATTTTATGAATCAACAATCGGTATGCCTGCACCATTACTTGGGGGTTGCTCGACTTCATGGAAAGCACGATGTCGTGGTAATTTAATTCCTCGCAAATCCTGACAAATTCCAATGCCGATTCTACCATACCAAGCGGGGTATCGCCATAGCGCGACATAATTCTGTCGGATAACGAACCGTGGTTCGTTCCGATGCGCATCACGGTGCCGTATTCTTTACAAATCTTTACCAATGGCGAGAAGCGTTTGCGGATTCGTTCCATCTCTTCGTGGTATTCGGCATCGGTATATTCGATGGTTTCAAACTTTTTTTTATCCACATAATTGCCTGGATTAATCCTCACTTTCTCCACAATTCTGGCGGCAAGTTCGGCGGCATTCGGGGTAAAATGAATATCCGCAATCAGGGGTGTAGCATACCCTCGTTTCCGCAATTCGTTCTTTATCTCTTGCAAATTCTGCGCTTCATTCATGCTCGGCGCAGTGATCCGAACATATTCGCAACCGGCTTCTATCATTCGGATAGATTGCTCGACGGTGCCGATCGTGTCCATCGTATCGGTCGTTGTCATGCTTTGAATTCGGATAGGATTTGCGGCTCCGAGAGCGACATTCCCAATTTTTACCTCTCGCGTTTCCAACCTCGAATAAGTCGTGAGGCTGTTGCAGTAATCGAACAAATTTTCTTTTATCATAAGCGCAAATTTAGAAAAATGGGGATAAATCTTTCGGAGAATGCCAGAGGGTTCGTTAATAGACCTCTTGCTTAATTACCCAATTATTACTACCAAACGACTATCCCTTCGGGACTGAATTCTGCAAGAAGTCTATAGATAAAAAGGAATAACGTAAGCCCCCTACTTAGGATTTTGAGGATGCTATTCATTACGAAAGGGGTCTAATAAAAGGTTGATGCCGAAGTTTGGCATTCGATTTCGGTCGAGATTTTTGCCAATCACCAACTGAAAATGGGTAATCCGGACAAGATTTTTGCAGATGTTTTGGAAAACATCTGCAATCCGGAAGCAATTTTTGCAGATGTTTTGGAAATGATCTGCAATCTGGAAGAGATTTTTGCAGACTTCCAGTCCGAACTCGGCAAAAAAAATGTTTTTTTTGCCGAGTTCGAGTGAACGATCGACACATTTTTCATTATTATGATCGAAGAAGAGTTGTCGCATTTTTATTATATTAATTCATATTATTAATATAATAACAGCTCTATTCATCTAAATAAAATACATTTAGTTTGCTATTATCAAATTATATTAAATTATAAAAAACGTAAGAATCGGGAGGAATCGGATGATCTAACGAAAAACAGAGGGCTTAATCAGGATTTGTCCAAGCGACCTGACAAGAAATCGCGAAGGGGCGATTGCCAGTCGGAGGTTCACCCCGCTAAAAAAAGGCTGATCGCAATGACCAGCCTTTTTTGTTGAACCCTTTATTTCTGTTAATTAATGATATTGAATTTTTGATTCACCGAATTCTGTTTGCCAGAGATCCCCTGAAAAGTAGTCTCCATAAAATACAAACTCTCGGGCAGGGCGGAAAGATTGAAATCGGTTTGGTTGATTCCATTACCTTGCGAAATCGTTTTGCCATAAACCTGTTGCCCCAACAGATTAAAAACCTTAAACGTCAATTGCCCAGGTTCGGAGAGTTGATAATTCACCGAGAACTGCCCGTTCGAGGGATTCGGATACAGATTAAATTTGTTAACCTGATGCGACGGAACGACCGGAACATCGGTGTTCAATAAGAACGGTTGCTGAAACCCTTGCGTCAGGAAATTGCTACCTGAATGGAAGGTCTCGACCATCGTCATTTCCGCCAATGTCCACGAAAGGGAGAAAGTAGAATTAGAGAAATAATTCCCTGCCGAGGCAATAACGGTGGGGCTTACGGACTGTGCATGCAGCCTCATCGCGATGAAGATTGCAAGAAGAATGATTGTAAATTTTCTGTTCATTGTCTTTATTATTTAATTTATTTGAGGGTGCAATGTTAATAAAAAAAACTTAAATAACCAAAAATGCAGGGTTTAAAACTCCCTCCTCCGAAGTTTTTATTCCCTGATAAATCTTTTCGTAGTTTGAATTGGATTCGTTTTTGGCGATTTAATAACCGATAAAATCTTTCAAATTATACTAATCGCATCCCGCCCCAAAAGTAATGCTCTCCGCCCCAAACTTCCCGCTTTCTGCCCCAAACTTTCTGCTCTCCGCCCCGAACTTTGGGGCGGTCGCCCCGAAAAAAAATCAAGAGCCTTTTTATCCAGCAAAAGATGATTAATTAAGAAAGTGGGCTGATGACAGATAAGGCATAAATGCTATCATCAATATGGATAATTTGCTCGTTTAAATTTGCCATGATTTTTGTTTGATACCTCATATAAAGAATAATTTATGGGAGATATAAAAAGATTAAAAGCGACATTTTGATACATCATCGGAGAAAAATCTATTAAAAACTATATGAAGTTATTAACAATCTGTCGTTAAAAAAAAATAACATGTCCATGTTTTGCCAAAGGATTTATGATGTAGTTTTGCAATGTTTTGTAGTAATAGTGTTATTTATTTGTAATGCAAGAACCCGTTCTCATTTGGCGGGTTTTTGTTTTTTATATAAGTTCACCATTCCGGAGAAAAAACGGGAATAAAATCTACCACGGAACGACATCAGTCAATCTGAAATTGGAGCTTCATAGTGATTGTAGCAGTTTTCATTTTTGATGCCGTATTATTGGTGCCTTGCCACGAAAAATCTTCTGAAGAATTTTGTGCCGTAATCTGAAACACGCCCATGTTGGCATAACGCAATTTCCCTAATTTCCCTCCTGAATTTAATGCGATTTTTTCAGCTCGCAAATGCCCATCCCGAGAGGCGGATGCTATCATATCAATTTTCAATTCAGAGAGTTTCGTATAAAAATATTCTGGAGTATGCGATGTAAGCTCGACCCCTTTGTTTATCAGGTCTGTTACCTCTCTCGAAAGAGTTTCTATTTTATCAATATCGGCACATTCTATCTGAACATTTTGCTCTAATTCATAGCCCTCAAAGACTCGTGTTTTTACTTCATTTCGATCGGTTCGTTCATCAAATTTTTTCTCAATCCCTACTGACGAAAACACAATTTCTTTTTCATTAACTCCTTTCGATTTCAAATAATTTTTAATAATCTCCCGATCCTCGTTTAATTCTTTATAAGCACTTTTTAATTCCATATTTTTTCGGGTAAAAGAACCTCGCCAAACAATTAAATCAGAGATAAAATCCGACTTGCCCAAGCCCGTTACATTGATAATATCTCCTGCGCCGTGCCTATGTTTGAAGCTGTTTGAAAACACCAAGGCTGTTATTAAAATGGTAACGGCGAGAATGAGTGTGTTTGTCGAATTTTTCATTTCCTGTTATTAATTACAATTACAATATTCAAATTTCTGACGGCAAACTTAAGAATTTTTTGTGATATTTTTAGCCCTCGAAACGCTTCCGCTTTCCTCCTGCTTTGTTTACAAGACCATTTTTTAAGGCAATTAAAGATGGGAGGAGGAGGTAATTTAAAAACCAATGCCAAAAACCAGAGAAAACTTTATTAATATTGCAGTCTTAAAAAAAATGACAACAACAGATTTGGTCGGGGTTATCGGGGTAACGATTTTATTAATCGCTTTTCTACTTAATTTAATGAATAAAATCGCTACTGACGGCATGCTTTATATCTCCTTAAACCTTATCGGGGCTGGGATTGCATGTCTCGCTTCGGTCATGCTAAAGTATGTACCTTTCATTGTTTTGGAGGGTGCTTGGGCAGTTTTTTCATTGTTTTCATTGATAAAAAATCTAAGGAAATTTTTATAATTTTGAACCTTTAAAATAAATATGGAACTCATAAAAACAAAAATCGTCATCGGCTGCGACCATGCCGGATACCAATTAAAAGAGGAATTGAAGGATTATCTTTTGAGCAATGGATACCTCGTTCAGGACTTCGGAACGCAGTCGGATGCTTCGGTTGATTATCCCGATTATGTGCATCCGCTCGCTACTTTTATTGAGGACAATCAGGAAGTGCGTGGCGTGTTGATTTGTGGCTCTGGCGTGGGAGTTTCTATCTCTGCAAATCGCCATCGGAAGGTGCGGGCTGCGCTTTGTTGGAATGAAGAAGTAGCGAAACTTTGTCGGCAACATAATGATGCAAATATCATCTGCCTGCCTGCTCGTTTTATTACGAATGAAGAGGCAAATAAAATGGTTGATGTGTTCCTGAATACCACGTTTGAAGGGGGAAGACATGCTACGAGGGTAAATAAAATTGAGATAGAAAAATAAGATATGGCAAGCAAACAAGATATATTTTCGGATCAGGCAGAGGCGAAATCTGTTGATAAGGTTTTGCATAAAAAGTTGTTGTTTAATATCGGGCAATACGACAAGAAAGTTGTGGATGGAAAGAAGCAATATGCCAACCTCGAACTGGCAAAAGAACGTGCCGCACATATCAAATGGAAGACGATAGATAACCTCGATAAATATTTGATCGAGTTTGAATTCAATTTCGTGAAGCGTGGCGGAAAGGTAGTCTGGGCGCAGGATGCAGAAGAGGCAGTGAAAGAAATCATGAGCATCCTGAAGAAAGCAAATGCTAAGATAGTGGTGAAAGGAAAGTCTATTACTTCGGAAGAAATTCATCTCAATGAAGCCTTGGAAAAGAACGGTATCGAGCCTTGCGAAACCGATCTTGGGGAGTACATTGTGCAGCTTCGCAAGGAGCCTCCTTATCATATTGTAACACCTGCCATGCACCTTTCTAAGGAAGATGTTGGGAAGTTATTTAATGAACAATTCGACTTGCCTGAAACGATTTCTCCATCCGAAGTTATGGCATTCGTGAGAACTAAACTTCGTGAGAAATATCTTGCCGCCGAAGCCGGAATTACAGGAGCTAATTTCCTGATAGCCGATACCGGATCGGTTGCTATCACAGAGAATGAGGGCAATGCTTTTATGAGTTTCGCTTTCCCGAAGATACATATTGTTGTAGTGGGAATTGAGAAAATAATTCCTTCGCTTACTGATCTGGATTTGTTTTTCCCGTTGCTTTCTACGCATGGAACGGGACAGAATATTACGGTATATAATTCCATCTTATCAGGTCCGAAACAAAGCGATGAAGCAGATGGTCCTGAAGAAATGTATGTCATACTTTTGGATAATGGTAGAAGTAATTTGTTGGAACAAACCGAGCAACGACAGGCACTTGCATGCATTCGTTGTGGAGCTTGTTTGAATGCTTGCCCTATCTATCAAACCATCGGTGGGCATGCTTACGGGGTTCCTTATACCGGACCTATCGGCTCTGTTATCGAGCCACATCTTGCGGGGATGAAGGAGTTTAAACACTTGAGTTTTGCATCCTCATTATGTGGAAAATGTACGGAGGTTTGTCCGGTGAAAATTGATATTCACAAGCAACTTTTATACAACCGTCGGGATGCCGTGAACCAAGGTATGTCCACGAGTGCAGAACGCATGGCTTATAACTTTTGGAAGGGCACTATCCTCAAAAGAAAGAAGATGAACAAGAGCGCGACGCTAAAGAATTTTATGCTGAATAACTTCTTTAAAAAGCAATGGGGCGAAGGACGAGAGATGCCCAAGATTGCCGCCAAGTCATTCAATGAGCAATGGCGGGAGAAGTTTAAGATAGATAAATAAGGCGTCTTGGGTGATTCATCATCCTTTTATTGCAGCACCGCCAGAGCGGATGCTATCATAAAAGGATGAAAGAAATATTACATAAACAATTATTCAATATTTAAGGCTAATATTTTTTAGAACAGAGTTAAGCAATTTAAAGTTAGTCTTATTCTTTATTGTCTCAAACATACAAACGCAAATACTTTTCTTGCCAAATTTAAATTCAGCAATTGATTCATAAAATATCTTCTTATCATTAAAATTTGTCGTTGAAACAAATACTGAAGAATGAGATTTAATAGTCCAAGTATTTCCATTCAGAATAATCTTAGATTGTTCAACATCCTTGTTTGGATTATTTTTCATCAACTTGTTTTTATTTAAGAAATCATTTTTATCATACCTTGTGTCATAACCTTCAATGGAATCTTTAACATAGATATCAATATAAACATAATCCGATTCCTTTCTAAAATGTTGCGCCATAATATAATACTGATTTATCATTATTCCTTTTATGGGGTCATACAAGTTTAAGGCTTCTTTTGATGCTTGAATTTCTTTCGGTGATTTAAATATGAAATACTCTTCATTAAATTCAGTCTGGCTCATTGCTCTTAATGACATGAATAAAAAGATTGCAACAATATTTCTCATCATTATTTTCCTTTTCATGCCTGCAATACTACAAAATTCCAAGACATTACTGTTCACCTTTTCTTTCTTTTGCGAATTCTTGAGGGTTGGAATCCTTGAATTGCAGGGTCATCACGCGCTCCTTCCTCCCTTTCCCATCCTTTCTTCAACGTAAAAAGGGGTCTAAAACCTGGAAACGATGATGTTTTGGTAAAACTCGTTGATGTTTTAGTAAAACACGTATGAGTTTTCATCAAACTCGTATGTGTTTGACTAAAACTCGTACGTGTTTGATGAAAACTCATACGTGTTTGACCAAAACTCATACGTGTTTGATGAAAACTCGTATGTGTTTGATGAAAACTCATACGTGTTTTACTAAAACATCAACGAGTTTTACCAAAACATCACTGTTTCGAGAAAGGGTATGAATTCCTCGCTGGTTTGGATTTGTAATCCCGTTCCTATTCCTTTTTTTTATAGCGACCTTTTGGGAGCTGCAATAAAAGGATGATTGCGGAATGACTTAATCGTTTGATAAAATATATTCTTCGGATGACATTGGGGGTTCGGAATCGTTTGCCGGAAGAATATCTTGGTCTATCACCGGATCGGGACCGTGGTCTGCCGCCAGTATTGCTTCGGATTCGGTGGGTTCGGCATTGCTTTGTATCTTAGAATCTATCACTTTATGGTCTTCGCATTTTAAGATTCGGGATGGGTATTTCTCGAGCAATTGGTAGTTGTGGGTTGCCATCAAAACGGCGCAGCCTGCTTTGCTGATTTCAAATAACAGTTGCATAATATCATCGGAAATATCGGGGTCGAGATTGCCTGTCGGTTCATCGGCAAGGATGATTTCGGGATGGTTCAACAATGCTCTGGCGATGGCTACTTTTTGTTGTTCGCCGCCTGATAATTCGTGTGGCATCTTATTTCTTTTTTCCCACATACCGACTTTGTCGAAGGCTTCTTTAATTCTTGCATCTATCTCTGTTTTATTTTTCCATCCGGTGGCTTTTAATACAAACAAAAGGTTGTTATAAACATTACGGTCGGTGAGTAATTGGAAGTCTTGAAAGACTACTCCCAGCTTTCTTCTCAACATCGGGACTTCTTTTCTTTTTAATGTATTCAAATTGAAGTTTGCTATCACGCCGATGCCCTCCACAATGGGAAGTTCGGCATATAAAGTCTTTAGTAAACTACTTTTTCCGCTGCCTGTTTTACCTATCAGATAAACAAATTCGCCGGGTTCCATTTCGATAGAAACATCTGCCAGAATGCTGTTGCCGGATTGATAGATCGTTACCTTTTCCAGATGAATTAAGTTAGCCATAAGATAAGGTTTTAGTTAAGTTCTAATTTTTGCATTTTGCCAAATGGTAATTTCTCAATGATTCCTTTTATAACCGCTTCTTGCTCGCTAAGCCCGCATTTTTTCAATGCTTTTTCCGGTCTGTCCACCCTGAAATATGCCATTAAAGTAAAGCGTTCATCGCGAATCTGAACATAGTCTGGTATTTTTGCGGTGCCTTTTATTTTGAGTATATACATTTCCTTCGTTTTGATGCCGCAAAGTTATACAAATTCGGTGTAACATAATCTCCGGCATTAAAAAAACAAGGGCATGAAGATATAGAGCATCTGAATGCTTCCATATCGCCATGCCCCGAGGCTGATGACCGTGTTTTTCTTAGAGTTTCTTCACAATAAAAATCGCGGCGAGGATTAAACTTACCTCGGAAGATAAAAGTTTTATTGCAAAGAAATTGTTCATCATGAAAGCTGCTGAAAAAAGAATCATAAAAGCGAATAAAGAACATACTAACAGTGTTCTCATTCCTGATTTTTCAAAAGCAATTTCTTGCGGACTGAAGGCGCGATGGTTTTCCTCGGTTTTTGCTGGATGAACTGCAGCGGGATTGGTTACATTTACCTGAAAATTTCGGTCAGGCAAGGCGGAAGTGTACGTTAAATCTGTCATAAGATATTATTAGTTTATTTAATGCTGCAAAAATACCGCCGCCACGATTCTTAAACCATGATTTTAGTCATGAAGGAAACCTGATTTTTGTCATCATTTCCTAAAGAATGGACATGATGAATAGAAATAAACTATCAGGCTTAGTCTTTTTATTTCATTAATAAGATAATCCTTGAACTGCTATAAATTCTTTGTGAGGGAATGGAAAATGTCTTCGAGGTTTTGCTCTTCTTTTTTGATGGTAATAATGGCTAATTTCTGCTCGATAGCAAAGTTGAAAAGTTCCTTTCTGATATCGGTATCGGCATCGGAATAAAGAAGCCAGTTATTATTATTTAATTGCTCGACATCTACCACGCCGGCGATTTTTTTCAGAGCATTTTTTGAAGTCGGCGCATCGAATTCTACGGATATAACCGATTTGTTGGCGGTCTGTTGTTGCAGGATTTCGATGGAGTCATTGGCGACGATTTTTCCTTTATTAATTATCACCACGCGGCTACAAATGGCAGTAACTTCTTGCATGATATGGGTGGAGAATATCACGGTTTTTTCTTTGCCGATATTTTTTATCAGATTTCGTATTTCAGTTAATTGGTTAGGGTCTAATCCCGAGGTCGGTTCGTCTAAAATCAATACCTTCGGGTCATGGATTAATGCTTGCGCCAAGCCTACTCGTTGGCGATAACCTTTGGATAATGCACCAATCTTTTTATGTTGCTCGGCTTCCAATCCGGTCATGCCAATCATCTCCTTTACCCTCGCCATTTTATTCTGTTTGATGCCCTGGATGCCAGCAATAAATTCGAGATATTCCTTGATGTACATATCGAAGTATAAAGGATTATTCTCGGGAAGGTATCCGACACATTTCTTTACCTCCAAAGGTTCTTCTTCGACATTAAATCCGCACACAAAAGCCTGCCCCGCCGTCTGCGGAATAAAGCAAGTGAGGATCTTCATCATGGTAGATTTCCCGGCTCCATTAGGACCAAGAAAGCCGAGTACCTCTCCGGCATTTACGTCAAAGGAAATACCGTCCAAAGCATTTTGTTTGCCATAAACTTTTGAAATATCCAGAACCTTTACCGACATAGTTTTAAAACCTAATTACCACTTCATAAAATCTTCCAAATTATTCAGCATCGCATCTGTCGCGATGGTGTATTTCTCCCCTTTTATCCACAAATAAATATCTGAAGGAATCATCGCTCCCTTGGCTTTGCTCATGCTGATAAAAAGATCATCGCAGACGGTATAATCGGCAAAGATTTCTTCTTCGTTTTTCGGAATTTCAGCCTTCAATTTTGTTTCCAACTGAATGTAATTTGTAAGGATTGCCCTGCATTGCGCGGTATCCAGCTTCACAAAAGCGGTATTCGATATTACATTGTTTTCTTCCTTCGCCGGTTTGCGGTCTTTGTAATATTGATATGCCACGATGACCAGCCCTTTTTGGTTATCATATTTATATGCCGCCATCTCGAGGTGCGTCCCGTCCTTCATCGAAGTTTGGTTATACAGCGACATAATTTTCAGGCTGTTATATGCCCCTGTTTTATGCGTTTCGATACTCGTTTTGATATACCTTTCGGTATCGTATCTTACGGTGGTACAACTGCTGATAACAATCATCAGCCCGATGATGTAAAGATGGTTTCGTTTCATATTTTTCATTATTTAATAAAAGACCTTTTTAGTCCTCAATTGCAAAAGTAGCTAATTTTTGGGCAATGGAACAAATTTTTCTTTTTTTTCCTGATCTTTTGGAAGCATAATATTCCTTGTCTGTATTCCGTTTCTTTTTTCTTCCAATTAAAAATACGCTGATAGATAACATTTTATGTGAAATAGTGGTTCAGGAAATGATTTCCTTAATCACTATTTTGATTTCCTTGACCTCTTTTTTCATTTCCTTGGTCTCTTTTTTGAACTCCCATGTCTCTTTTTTGAATTCCTTAATCTCTTTTTTTGGATTCCGGTTTCCGAATCGAACCTTTTATTCCATTAAACAACTTCCCTAATTCCATTAAAAAAGAAAAGCCCTCCGAAGAATCGAAGGGCTTTTCAAGGGAATTATTTTGGTGAAGGTATTAACGAAGCAAGCTCACCACTCCACACTTGGTATGCAGTTGTAATTCGAGGTATTCATACAATTTATAATCCACCCGATAGACGTATGAGCCGACGGGGGCATCGTGTCCAAGGTAAGTTCCATCCCACCCGTAAGCGATATCTTGGGATTCAAAAACCAATTCTCCCCAACGATCGAAAATATACATGTGGAAGTCTATCACGCCATCGGCAAAGGCATAAAAATTATCATTAACATGGTCTTTATTTGGAGAAAAAGCACTGGGAACATAGATGCTTACGGGGCAAAATTCTCTGACATACTTGGAGCTTGCTGCCGTGCATCCATCAGCATCAGAGACAATGACGCTGTATGTTCCGGGCTGGTCAACGGTAATAAAATGAACATTGCCGCCACCGGGAATCCAGGCATAGCTGCTGTATCCGAATCCGGCATCAATAAAAATTTGGGAGCCGGGGCAAATGAAGGTATCGGCACCTAATGAAACCAATACTTCTTTCCAATAATCACGATTGCAGTATCGCTTCCTTTGCAACCGTGATTGTCCACATCTACCCAATAAGTACCGGAAGTATAGATACGAATATTTTGTTCGGTGCTGCCATTATTCCAGAAATAATTCATCCCTGCATTGCCAGCATCGAGGGCGGTATCGGCACCGTAACAGATCTTAATATCAGGACCAAGATTAACAGTCGGACCGGTGTATGAAGTTACCTGAACGGTATCGCTGCCTGTACACACTCCATTCTGAACTTGAACCGAATACAAACCAGTCGCGGAAGCATTAATGGTTTGCGTTATCGCCCCTGTTGACCAAAGATAGGTGGAACCTGCATTGCCAGCATCGAGAATGGCGGATTGTCCATTGCAAAGCAACTGATCGGGACCGAGATAAACAACAGGAACAGTAATAAAAGTAACAAGGATAGTATCAGTTGCGACACATGCCCCGAAAGAACCTGCGACATAATAAATACCAGATGCCGTAGGGCTGATCGTTTGCGTCGTTGCTCCATTACTCCAAAGGTAAGCGGCACCAACATTGCCTGCATCGAGGGTAACAGGAGTGCCTGCACATACTGATATATCCGCACCCAAAGCAATGTTAGGTCCTGCTACAAAGGTTACTAAAATACTATCAATATCTACACACGTTCCGGCAGTAACAGTAACTGAATAATTACCCGTAGCAGCAACAGTTATGGTTTGTGTATTTGCTCCGGTAGACCAATGGTATCCTGCTCCTGCATTGCCAGCATCGAGGGTTAAATTAGCTCCTATGCAGAGCGTGGTATCATTCCCGATATTCACCACAAGGGCAGGAATAATATGAATATTGATGGTATCGTATTCGGTATTGGTAGCACAGACGGATACACGAGTAACAATTACTGAAACCGTTTGTTGGGTAGCGACAGAAATCGTTTCGGTGGTAGCCCCTGTGGACCACAAGTAGGAGGTGGCTCCTGCTCCTGCATCCAGAACCACAGGACCGGAACAAACCGTAGTATCGGTAGGTAAAGAAGTAACCGTATTAGCAGTAGCATTGACAGCATCCACAAAATTCGGAAGCCCTAAGCCGCATGTTCCGGTTCCGAGACTGACTGCCCCCGTTACGAAATTACATCCTGCTCCTAACACATTCGGAAAATTAATTACTGCCAAGGTACTGGAAGATGATTCGGTAGAATAAACCTTTCCATTGGAGGCTAATTGCAATGCCATGTACGAATCGGCGGTGGAGGTCGCGACGACATATTGCGAGGCATTGATGGTAGCCTGATTGTTCGACGAAATATCGTATTGATAAATCGTCCCTGTAGTTTCTGTAGCGATATAAAGAACGGTATTATTCGGAGAAAAAGAAACCCCGTAAGGACCATCGCCAGTACCATACGGAATATTGATAGGATTCGTGATTGCTCCTGTTGCATTATTAAAATCAAACAACTGAACGGTATCAATATCGTTATGTATGGCGGCAGCGAGTTTTGCTCCATTCGGAGAGGCTTTCAGATACCCGATTGATTCGCCCCAGTACATACTATTATTAATATATTGAATGCCGATATTCTCTACAATAGGAGGCTGAAGCCCGCTACTGCATAACAGATAAACATAAAACGCATCATCGCCTAATTCATGAACGATAATCCAATAATCGGCTCCATTGGCATGCTTGATGGCGGTAATTTTCTCCGCTCCGATGGCAAGCAAATTCGTGTTCAGCGTAGCGACATCGCCATTGCCGGTATTCATCGTCATATCTATAATCGAATAGGATATTCCGCCGGTAGCTCCTTGAGCATCGGCTGTGAAGACATAATACAAGGTGGTGCTATTCGGTTTCGGGACAATCACGGCAGATTGCGTACTTGATGAATTCCCTAACAAAGTACCGTTACCACCGGGCATCGGGTTGCTATTCCGATCCCAAATAGTGATGCCATCGGTATAGAATAAAAGATTCCCCGTAGCATCAGAAATGGAGGCACTGCCCTCCCAGGTACTGATGGCACTGCCGGCTATGGAAACAGGGGTGCCGGTACTAAAATTCAATGCACAGTTGGTTCCGAAATACCAATTCCAGGAGGTCGGTTGTGCGATGCCGACAGCGGTGAAGAGGGCGAGGAAGGCGAGGAGGATAAGGGTTTTATTTTTCATTATGAATGACTATTTTTATTTTATTTTGGAATGTAAAATTAGTAATTAAATTCCATACTACCAAATGTTGGTGCAAAATTTAACTAAAAAAGTTTTCAACACCCTATTTTACGTCCACGTCTGGCTTCGTATTGATAATTTCTTCATCCGTCAGCTTTTCTCTCCGATGTTCTTTGACCAACAGATAATCCAATTCATCGTCGTTCGGGCTATCCTTAAACAGTTTGGCATCAGATTCCAGGTAGCCGGTATCAGCCGGAACGAGGCAGCCATTGGTTTCGATCGCCTTGATGGCGAAGGCTCTTGCTCGGCGAGAAAAGTAGAGGGCTTTGAAGTAATCCATCTTCTCGTAATAGCCCCTCGCGACGTGTTGATGAGCGATTGCTTTGGCTAATAAACCATTGTACACTTTCTTCTCGGTCACGCATTTATGAGCCGCATTAATAATGACCGCAGTCTGCGAAAGGATAATGTGAGACCGTTGTCTTTCGATGCCAAACAACTTCGGATTGGCGATAATAATGCCCGACAGCAGGGCGAGGCATGCAATAATAAGGATACTCGTTTTCATGTTTTTCATCTTTTAATACTATTTAATAAGGGGCGAAATTACTAAAAAAGGATGAATAAACCATGAGGCGGTTTCCGGATTCCCTCCTATTAAATACCCCTGAAAACGGGTTTTACAACGAGAAAAAAGCTGCGGAAGACATTAACCATAAGAAACTTTGAAGTTGCAATAAGAAACTTTGAAGTTGCAATAAGAAACCTTGAAGTTGCGATAAGAAACTTTGAAGTTGCGGTAAGAAACCTTGAAGTTGCGGTAAGATTATTCAAAGTAGCACTAAGATTATTTGAAGTAGCGGTAAGAAATTGTCTTTTCAGTTTTTGGAACAAAGAAAAGCCACGAATTTCACGAATTAAATGTACCTTAATTCGTGAAATTCGTGGCTTTAAATCTTAAAATCATTCCCGTTTCGGGTAATGAATTCAGGCGTAATTTTGGTCGTATGCTTAATCTTGGCAAGGCATTTCAAGCCCGAATAATTCAAGATAAATTTCTCCGAATCCTCTTTCGGAATGCCATTAAATACGATGCCCGTAATCTTCAAACCCTTGCTCTGCAATAAGCCGATAGAAAGCAACGTATGGTTAATACTCCCTAAATAATTTTTGGAAACCAACACCACTTCCGCATCCAGTTGTTCTATCAAATCAATGATTAATGATTTCTGATTCAGCGGCACCATCAAGCCTCCCGCCCCCTCGATGATGATGTGATTCTTCGTAACGGGTAATTTTATTTTGGATAAATTAATCTTGATACCATCGGCAGTAGCCGCCGCATACGGCGATGTTCCCTTCGACAAACAGTAGGCTTCGGGATGGAAAGCCGTCTTCTCATTTGTAATAAGTTCTTTGATCACACGGGTATCGGTGTTCGTCAGATTGCCCGCCTGAATCGGCTTCCAATAATCCGCCTTCATCTTCTCGGCAAGGATGGCAGCGATGACGGTCTTGCCCACATCAGTGCCTATTCCGGTAACAAATATCTTTCTCATTGTGCGATGGAATTAGTAATATTATTTCTCCTCCATCTTCATCCCGAGGTTATAAAAAACGAACGACCAGATGTCGGTTTGTTCCTCAATCAACTTCCCCGTAGGCTTCCCCGAACCATGTCCCGCCATGCTGTCTATTCTGATCAGGATTGGGTTTTCACCACCATTCCTAGCCTGCATCGTAGCCGCAAATTTGAAGGAATGAGCCGGCACCACACGGTCATCATGGTCGCCAGTAGTAACCATCGTAGCGGGGTAAGATACTCCTTCTTTGATGTTATGCAACGGGGAATATTTTAACAATGTCAAGAACATTTCCTGACTGTCCTCGCAGGTACCATAGTCCGATGCCCACGCATACCCAATAGTGAATTTATGATACCTCAACATATCCATAACGCCTACCGTAGGGATCGCAACTTTAAACAATTCAGGGTGTTGCGTAATGGCAGCTCCTATCAGCAATCCCCCGTTAGACCGACCAGCAATAGCGAGCTTGTACGAGTTGGTATATTTCTCATTGATGAGGTACTGTGCTGCCGCAACAAAATCATCAAACACATTTTGCTTCGACATCTTGATACCGGCACGATGCCAGTCTTCTCCGTACTCTCCGCCACCACGAATATTCGCCATCGCAAACACTCCGCCTTGCTCCAAAAACACTAACCGTTCGGTCTTGAATTCAGGCGTCTTACTAATGTTGAATCCGCCATAACCAAAGAGGTATGTCGGGTTTTTGCCATTCAGTTTAAGTCCCTTTTTATACACAAT
The DNA here is from genome assembly GCA_903844645.1 of uncultured Bacteroidota bacterium. Taxonomy (GTDB): domain Bacteria; phylum Bacteroidota; class Bacteroidia; order AKYH767-A; family JABDAW01; genus JABDAW01. The sequence continues at coordinate 37,421 of CAIMUP010000141.1, read as the reverse complement.
AAACATCGGGATCATCGTGCCGTCTTGGCTGGGATAAAAGACCTGTTTGGTTTCATAGTTATCAGCATTAAAATCTATCTCCGGCTTGTCAATTACTTTAGAATTATTGGTAAGGATATTATGTTTCATCACAATGGATGGCACCGTGAAAGAAGTATAAGAATAAAATAATAAACTATCCTTCTGGCTGCCGTTCATCGCATCCACCGTGCAGAAGGTTGCAAGCGGAATTTCCTTTACATCGCCTCCATTCAAATCATAAGTAAACAACCGGCTGGCGGCATCTTTCATATACTTCACAACTATCCTATTGGAGGCGATGCTAACGCCTTCCATCACGTCATTTTGTTCAGGAATAAGGTACTCCCAATGCTCTACTTTAGGATTCATCGGATTAATATACATCAACCGATACCGAGGCGCATTATTATTTGTATGAAGGATCAATTTATCACCTACATTATCCACTACATTGTTATCACTTCCGAAGCCTTCGATGATCGCGGTCAGCTTTGCATCCGGCTTCGTCAAATCCTTTACATACAAGGCGTTGCCACTGGTTGACTCGGTGATATAAAGCAACAGATAATGTTCATCTTGGGTAACTTGTACACCGTAAGAATGAAACGGGAATTTAAGGTCTTCATAGAATAAAACATCTTCGCTCTGCTTGGTGCCGAGCTTGTGATAATATACCTTTTGATTGTCGTTCTGCTGGCTCAACTCATGTCCCTTTTTGGGTTCATCGTAGCGGCTGTAATAAAAACCATTACCATACCATGCCATGCCAGAGAACTTCACCCATCTTATGACATCCATAAGGGTATCTCCTGTCGCAATATTCATGACATGAAACTCCTCCCAGTCAGAGCCTCCAACACTTATTCCATACCCTAAATACTTCCCATCATTTGATGGTGAAATAGAAGCCAAAGAGGTTGTTCCGGCACTCCAAACTTTATTAGGATCAATCAGGATACGCTCTTGTTTATTAGTCCCTATCGGCTTCACATAAAGCACGTTCTGATTCTGGATTCCATCATTCTTATAATACAAATAATTGCTGCCTGCTTTGAACGGTGCAGTAATCTTTTTGAAGTTCCATAGCTTCGTCATACGCTTCTTAATCTTATCCCGAAAAGGAATATCTGCAAGGTAGTCGTTAGTAACTTTATTTTCCGCTTTTACCCATTCAGCGGTCTCTGTAGAGGTATCATTTTCCAGCCAGTGGTAAGGATCTCCGACCAAAAAGCCATAATGATCCTCCTCGAATACCACCTCTTTTGTTTCGGGATACGTAATTTTTTGTGCCTTCATAATAATCATATTTGAGGTTATTAAAACCATAAGGATTGTTACCAGAATTTTTTTCATCGTCTATGCTTTTAGATTTAACGTTATTTATTTTGCGGCGCAAAGCTATATTATTTCGACTACATTGTTTTGTATCTTTGCTGCCTCGAATAAAATTATTTAATACATCATATAATGAAATACAAAAAGCATATTTTTATCTGTACAAATCAACGTCCGGATGGTGCAAGAATCTGTTGCGGCGAGACGCAAGGATTGGAATTGGTGAAGGAGTTTAAGAAACTTATCAAGGATCATAATCTTAAAATCGAGATGCGTGCACAAAAGACAGGGTGTATGGATATTTGCGAATGCGGTCCTAATGTTGTGGTCTATCCTGACGGTATTTTTTATGGAAAAGTACAGCTCCAAGATGTGGAGGAAATCGTTACCGAACATCTTATTAATAACCGCCCGGTAACGCGTCTTGTCCTCGACTTTTCTGATACTAAAATCGAGCCAAACGTCAATGAATCCATGTGAACTGGAACCTTATCGGCTCGACCTGGCATTAATCCGAGAAACGGCAGACAGGATCACCAAAGACTTCGACTTGTTCGGCTTTGTTATCAACTTCTCGGGCATCGAAAACGCCGCTTACCAGGAGCTTATTGACCAATTAATACCCGTCTTCACCACGTTATTAAAAAATGATAGGCAAAAGCTGATGCGAATGCTCTATGTCATAGATATTTCAGAAGAAAAACTCGCCGCTACGATCAAGAAATATCCTAAAGAAAACATGCCGGCAATCATCTCACATTTAGTAATCGAAAGAGAGCTCCAAAAGGCAATCACCCGTAGGGTTTTCAGCCCAAGGTAGCAACTATTTTCAGCTAATAAACAGTTTCGCAATTTACTATCAATTGCATCCCGATTCATCAATTAACAATCCCCAAAAAAGCGTACAGTTTTCCGATAATTACATTCATTATTTTTACCATTTCGATATTAATTCTCGGGATAAATATAGGGAATACGCCGATTACGATAAGGCCGTTGAACGAAGCAAGCATCTTGATTACTGTTTCATATCATAAAATTGCTAAAGCATACTTCTTCAAGATAAATCATATATGAAAAATAAAATAACCATATGGTTTCCGGAAATACGCATACTGTCTCTGGAGAAGATTATATCACTTCTCGTTAAAAGTATATCATTTCCCAAAAAGACTATATGGTTTCCCAAAATAAGTGTATGCTTATTTCCGGAAACCATATGGTTATTTTATTTTTCATATATGATTTAATAAAAGACTATATGCTTTTTTCTGGAGGATGTATGCTTTTTTCTGGAGAACGTATGGTTATTTTATTTTTCATATATGATTTAATAAAAGACTATATGCTTTTTCTGGAGGATGTATGCTTTTTTCTGGAGAACGTATGCTTTTCTTTGGAGAACATATTCTTCTCTCCGGAGGACATATTTTATTGGGGATAAAATATATAGCTTCAGTGGGGAAAAATATTATTTTAATAAAATATAATACGCCCCTTCTCGAATACGATACATAATCGCCAAAGTCCCGTAGATTCTGACTTTTATTAAGATAAAAAGAATTTAATTACAGGCTAAGTAACTCCTTTTTCAGAGTCTTCGACAGGGAATTTACGATAAGATTATAAGAATTATCTATCCATTCCTGCAACAGTTTATCAGACACGCTATCATCCACAACAATCGTATTCCAATGCCGTTTATTCATGTGAAAACCTGGTGTAACGCAGTCGAATTTCTCACGAAGATCTTCCGCCATATCAGGGTCGCATTTCACATTGAATGCAAGCGGCACAGAATCCAATCCTGCTAATAAAAATACTTTATCCATCACCTTAAAAACCATAGTATCATCGCCAAAAGGGAAACACTCTTCTACGCCAGGCTTAGCGTGGCAGTATGATTGTAGGTCTTCTATATTCATTTATTTAATCATTGATTCAAAAACAGATTCTAACTGGTCCGGCATCAATTGCTTCGACACAATTTTGTTATTCGCATCCAAAACATACAAGCCAGGCGTGTTAAAAATATGGTACTTTTTGTAATATTTACTCTCATAATTCGGGTCCATCACATTAATCCAATCCAGATTATGCTCCTTAACATATTGATGCCATTTATCCACTTCCTTTTCTACATTAAGGGCATAAACTTCCAAGCCTTTTGACTTCCAAATATCATACAAAGCCTTTAGTTTAGGTGTTTCCTTCTGACAATGTTCACAATCCGGATTCCATAAATAGACCACGCGAATCGGTTTCTTAATGCTGTATAAATTTACATAAACACCTTGTTCGTTTTTGCAATTAATATCTTGCCCAATAGCACCCAAAAGGCTCGGTTTGATAAGATCCGAGAGCTGCTTGGCTCTAATAACCTCGACAGAATCTATCCAATACGCCTTCTTCAAAGTATAGTAGTTATCTATCACATAACAAAAGATTTTATCGCTACCCATCACGCTCGATTCTTTGTAGGTAAGCAGCAAATAATTAACCGTAAACTTGAATATCTCCCTATTCCCTTTATCAACTTTATCCATAAAGAATTTAACCCCAATCATCACGGAATCCACGCGTTGTGGGAAGAGCGTGGTAAGATAGGTATTCAGTTTATTATAGAACACCGGCGTATGAAGCAAGCGTTCATCGGTGAAATCATAGGCATTCCAGAAGTCATTTCGATACTGAAGAATCTGGGCAGCAGTATCTAAGTCGCCATTCGGTTTTCTTGGTTCGGTGAGGCGAGGATTCTGCCCCATAAGTTTAAACTTCGCGAAGAAAGAACCACTATATTTCTCCTGATAACCCTTCACTGTTTGCAGTTTTTCATCAATCAATTTTATTTGTTCCGCTTTCAAATCGGCATACTCCTTAGTATTCGGTTGATAGTACGCAAGCCCGCCAGTTATCTGGGCTTGGCGTTGCCCAATCGTGTTTTCATACACCTGATTGCTGTAATAAATTTCGTTCTCCTTAGAATTTGTTTTCATGGTATTAATAACATCCGCTTTTTCGGCATGAAGATAGAACTTTTGGTTGTTATCCAACAAGAATCCCGCAATAGAATTGTCGCTATACACGGCATAATAAAGCCCAGCCGGGTACCTCTTTGCACTTTTAAAAACAACCTTGCCCGAGCTATCCACAAGGGTCGAATCTTTGATTAAATTCTGATTGCCGATGACGGCATAAAGATAGGCTTTGCCAACTGTTGCGTCTTTGATGATAACTTCTATTTCGGCACTGTTGGTGAAAGGTTCAAAAGGGCTGTTATTTTGTTGCCCGGAGCAGGTATTAAAAGCCAGGAACAGGATGCTAAAAGTAATTTGTAGCGTACGATTTTTCATTCTTTGATTCATTAAAAAAAGGATTCTGAATTCAGGGGGCAAAATTATAAAAAATCTTTTTCGTAGTCCAAATCCGACTTGGAAATTCTTCGGCGGAGGGACAGGATTGTTAGGTTTTGGGTGGAGGAAATGGAACTACTATTCAAATAGCAGTGATTATGATTGAATTAAGATGAACCCGACTTGAAATTTCCTGTGCCAAAACCGATATTTCCTGTGCCAAACCTCAAATTTCCTGTGCCAAAACTGATATTTCCTGTGCCATAACCGAGATTTCCTGTGCCAAAACTCATTATCTATCGAAGGAAAATGGGTTTTGGCACAGGAAATTTAACTCCTTAATCAGCATTTTTTTGCTTTGAATAATGGAATTTTTGATGTCGTTCCACAATAATTTAATACCCTTCATAATACCATTATTTCCGCTCCTTTTATTCCCCCTTTTTCGTAGTTTTGCGCCATGATAAATACCACAGATACGACTCCGAAGGGAGATGAATTATTTAAGAATATCATTTCGCATTGCAAGGAATATGGTTACATTTTTCCTTCGAGCGAGATTTATGATGGCTTGTCTGCCGTCTATGATTACGGGCAATATGGCGCGGAATTAAAGAAAAATATCCGCGATTATTGGTGGAAATCCATGGTGCAGCGGCATGAAAATATCGTCGGCATTGACTCGGCAATTTTCATGCATCCGACTGTCTGGAAAGCCTCCGGGCATGTGGATGCTTTCAGCGATCCTTTGATTGATAATAAGGACTCCAAGAAGCGGTATCGTGCCGATGTTTTGATAGAGGATGCGATGGCGAAGATTGATGCGAAGATTCAAAAGGAAGTGGATAAGGCAAAGGGGCGTTTCGGGGAATCTTTTGATGAACAGCAGTATCGAAATACGAACCCTCGTGTGATGGAATATCAAACGAAGATAGATGCGATAGAAGCTCGTTTCAAAGCGGCTTTAGAAGCGAATGATTTGGCGGAAGTGAAGCAGATAATTGTTGATTTAGAGATTGTATGTCCGGTATCGGGTTCCCGCAACTGGACGGATGTTCGGCAATTTAATCTTATGTTTTCTACCCGCATGGGTTCGGTGTCTGATGACTCCGATTTGATTTATTTAAGACCTGAAACGGCACAGGGTATCTTCGTTAATTTTCTTAATGTTCAGAAGTCTGGTCGTATGAAAATACCATTCGGTATCGCACAGACCGGCAAGGCTTTTCGTAATGAGATAGTGGCACGGCAATTCATCTTTCGTATGAGAGAATTTGAGCAGATGGAGATGCAATATTTCGTTCGCCCGGGAGAAGAGATGCAATGGTATAACTATTGGAAAGAGGAGCGTATGAAATGGCATCGTACCTTGGGTTTTGCGGATAGCAAGCATCGTTTCCATGATCACTTGAAACTGGCTCATTATGCTAATGCTGCCTGCGATATAGAATACGAGTTTCCTTTTGGATTCAAGGAGTTGGAAGGCATCCATTCGCGTACCGATTTTGACTTAAAGAAGCATGAAGAATTCTCTGGCAAGAAGCTTCAGTACTTCGACCCTGAACTAAATGAGAACTATACGCCTTATGTTGTGGAGACTTCTATTGGTTTGGATAGAATGTTTCTGGCTATCCTTTCAAATGCTTACCATGAAGAGAAGTTGGAGGATGGCTCTGATAGAGTTGTGCTTCGATTACCCGATTTTCTTGCTCCTATCAAAGCTACGGTGATGCCTTTGGTAAAGAAGGAAGGCTTACCCGAGAAAGCTCGTGAGATTATGGATGTTTTGACTTGGGATTTCAATTGCCAGTACGATGAAAAGGACAGTATCGGTAAGCGTTATCGTCGTCAGGATGCTATCGGCACGCCGTTCTGTATCACGGTTGATCATCAGACTTTGGAAGATAATACGGTTACGATTCGTTATCGCGACACGATGCTGCAAGACAGGATTTCTGCGGATAAAATTTCCGGAATTATTACCGAAAAGGTGAAGCTGAAGAAGCAAGAATGAATCGGTTCGCAATAAATTAATCCTTTGAAAAAACAATTCCAGCCTTCCTTTAATAATAAAGTAGATTTCAGGGAGGATATTAATAAATGTATCAAAGTTCTTCGCGATGGGGGCATCATTTTATATCCTACCGATACCATTTGGGGCATTGGGTGTGATGCTACAAACGAGGTGGCAGTAGCAAAGATCTTTGCCCTGAAGAAAAGGAATGAAGAGAAAAGCATGATTGTATTAGTGGCTAACGAATGGATGCTGGAGCAATATGTAAAGGAAGTTCCGAAGGCGGCACTCGACTTTATCGAATACATCGAGAAGCCCCTGACTATCATTTATCCCGATGCGGTTAACCTTCCGAAGAACTTGATTAATGTGGACGGAACTATCGGCATCAGGATTATTAAAGATGACTTTTGTGTTCAGTTAATCCGTCAGTTTAAAAAGCCAATTGTCTCTACTTCCGCCAATATCAGTGGGCAACCTGCGCCTTCTTCTTTTCATAAAATTGAGGACGCGATACAATCTGGCGTGGATTATGTAGCAACTCATCGGCAAGATGAAGCAACTAATAGTACCCCTTCCACAATTATCAAAGTCGAGGTGAATGGTGTCTTTAAGTTCATTAGGATTTAGATGAAAGGGAAAGACAATTTAAGTAATTCCATCTTCGATATTATTTCTGATGTAGCAGATACGATGGATGCTCAAGCATTCGTAATCGGGGGATACGTGCGGGATCTGATTCTTCAACGTCCGAGCAAAGACATTGACATTGTGGTCGTAGGAAGTGGGATAGAATTGGCGAAGAATGTCGCAAAATCCATAGGCGATCATGTACATGTGAATGTCTTTAAAAACTTCGGTACAGCCATGATGCGGTACGAAGATCTCGAGATAGAATTCGTAGGTGCCCGTAAGGAAAGTTACCGTTCCGATTCGCGGAAACCGATTGTCGAGAATGGTACCATCGAAGACGATCAGAAGCGTCGCGATTTCACTATCAACGCCCTTGCCATCAGCCTCAATAAAAGCAATTACGGTACCCTGATTGACCCCTTCGATGGCGTAAAAGACATAGAGCGTAAGATTATCCGAACGCCGCTGGAGCCGGGCATTACATACTCTGACGATCCCTTGCGGATGATGCGTGCCATTCGCTTTGCGGCGCAGCTTAATTTCGTAATCGAACCCCAATCTTTGGAAGCTATTCATCATCATAAGGAACGTATTTCCATTGTTTCGATGGAGCGTATTTCGGAGGAGCTGAACAAGATCATTCTCTCCCCGAAGCCTAGCATCGGCTTCAAATACCTGTTCGATACGGGCTTGTTGCAGATCATCTTTCCGGAGATGGCTAACCTTCAAGGCGTTGAGGTGCGCAATGGCATGGCACACAAAGATAATTTTTACCATACCCTTCAGGTACTCGATAATATTTCTGCCATGACGACCGACCTTTGGTTGCGGTGGGCAGCTATCCTTCACGACATTGCGAAGCCTGCTACCAAGCGGTTCGATACCGAAATCGGGTGGACTTTTCATGGTCATGAAGACCGTGGTTCTCGGATGGTGAAACACATTTTCAAGAACCTTAAATTGCCATTGAATGAGAAGATGAAATATGTCGAGAAGCTCGTCCTGCTGCACCTTCGCCCCATCGTTCTTGCGCAAAGCATTGTTACCGATTCGGCTGTCCGGAGGCTGCTCATGGAGGCTGGCGACGACATTGACGATCTGATGATGCTATGCCATGCCGACATTACTTCCAAGAACCAAATCAAGGTACGGAAATACATTGCCAACTTTGAATTAGTCAAGGAGAAGTTGAAGGAAGTCGAGGAGAAAGATCAACTTCGGAATTGGCAGCCGCCGATTACCGGAGAGGATATTATGAAAGCCTTCAACCTGAAGCCGGGCAAGGAAATCGGCATCATCAAGAATGCTATCCGCGAAGCGATATTGGAAGGCGAAATCCAGAATAATTATACCGAAGCCTTCGCTTTGATGATCGTGGAGGGGGAGAAGATCGGGCTGAAAGCGGTGTAGGATAAGCATCATTTCCATCTTCCTTTTATTGTAGCACCGCCAAAGCGGATGCTATCATAAAAGGAAAAATAAAATTCCAATACCATTACCAATACCTCCAAAATGGAGAGCCTCATTTCAAAATAGAACAACCATTTTTCTAATTTGATAAGGCATAAAAACCATCTGCCGAACCTTCTTTTCCATCCGACGCTTCACTTTGGCAAAGTGAGTACTCACTTTTGCGTTTTGAGTACTCACTTTTGCTTTTTGAGTACTCACTTTCCGTTTTTGAGTACTCACTTTCCGATTTTGAGTACTCACTTTCGCGTTTTGAGTACTCACTTTCGGTTTTTGAGTACTCACTTTCCGAATTTGAGTACTCACTTTCGTGTTTTGAGTACTCACTTTGCCAAAGTGAAGCGTCGGCTGGAAAAAGGATATTGTCGGATAACGAGATGTCTATACATTTTATCGAGATGTCTATACATTTTGGCAAAAGGTCTATACATTTAGCCGAAATGTATAGACCTTTTGCCAAAATGTATAGACACTTTGCCGAAATGTATAGACACTTTTCCGAAATGTATAGACACTTTGGCAAAATGTATAGGCACTTTGCCAAAGTGAAGCGTCGGCTGGAATTAAAGGGTCTTCACATTCATAAAAAGGATAGCCATTTCCTTAAAAAGATGATTGTGAACCTGAATATGGTGTTTCACTTCGGTTAATGGCTTCATCGGATTCATCGTTTTATGATTGCGACCGTTTGGGAGCAACAATAAAACGATGAATAGGGTAGTGGAAATGATGAATCGGGTGATGGAAATGATGAATGGGAAAGGGATTTAATTCCGCATCTTGACGAGTTTTTCGTAGTTCAAAATCGTGATGTTGCTGCCCTTTATCTGGATGATGTTTTCGTCTTTGAAGTCCGACAATGTCCGTATCACCGATTCGGTTGCCGTTCCGACAAGGTTCGCCAGGTCGTCCCTCGATACGATGACGTGGGGGTTCGTCTCGTCCTCGGTTTTGTATTTTTCATGCAGCATAATCAACGATTCGGCAACGCGTTTCCGAACCGAATCATAGGCAAGCTTTAGCAAGCGATCTTCTTTATCTATCAGGTTATTGGAAAGGAGTTTGATGAATTTATGAGCCACATCGCGGTTGTTAAACAGGAGGGTAAAAAAATCTTGTTTAGGAATCAAAACCAGGTCAGAGTCTTCCATCGCCTCGGCACTCTCTGTATAATTTCCTCCCTCCAACATCGAGGTATAGCCCAGGAATTCGCCTTCCTTGTACAGCCCAATGGTGAATTCCTTACCCTCGGCATTCGATTTGAAAGTCTTTATTTTGCCTTTGTTAATGAAATAAACGAACTTCGGCAAGCCGTCCTCGTGGTACAGTTCGTCTTTCTTTTTATAGCGTTTGCTTTGTCGCGATTCGGATAAGTTATTCAGCTCCATCAGTCCCGAAGCCTCCAGAAAGAATTCGTTTAATCCTTCGGTGTTCTTAGCATATTCGCCCTTCAATATCTCGCTCTTCCGGAGGCGTACCTCTATCGCATTGAGCAATTCGGTATCGTCAAAAGGCTTCGTCAGATAATCATCCGCGCCAAGCCCCATGCCCTTTCTGTAATCCATTTGCTCGGCTTTGGCAGTGAGGAAAATAAAGGGGATACTCGCCGTCGCCATATCGTTACTAAGAATATGCAACACGCCATACCCATCCAGCACGGGCATCATAATATCACAGATAATAATATCCGGTTTTTTGGTCTGGGCAATCTTCACGCCCTCCTTCCCATTGGCGGCAGTGAGGACCTTATACTTCGCGAGTTCCAGGATCTCGGCAGTGTTCTCCCGCATCTCCAAATTGTCTTCTATCAATAGAATTGTTTTGTTCATCGTACTAAAAATTAGGGTTCGTTATGGCATTAAATGCAATTCGGCAAAGTTACGAAAACGGAAGTACCTTCGCAGCGCTTTCTTCTGTTTAAGAAAGATGATTTCTGAATAAGATATAATTAATAAACAACCCTATTTGTCCACTCCTTGTATAAATAATAAAATAAGCGATAGCATTAAATAAAAAAAGCCAGCAATGAGCCGGCTTTTGATACTGATTAATGACTATTGCTGTTGCGGCGGCGGTTGTTTGATACCATTCGCCAACCGATTAAAACCATAAGGCACCACGCCGATACCTAAACTTAAAATAATGTCAAAAAATTTGGATAAGTCAGGCACCGTTCCCGTCAAGATAAACATATAATACACGTACGAAACACTGCATATCGCCACAATAATAGCCGCTGTGCCGGACATGAATGCAAGAATCCGGCTGCTGCTTGTCGGCAGGATAGATTTTGTAATGGGCGGTGTTACCGAGGTATCCGTTATCGTTACCGCCTCATTCTCTTTGAAGCCATCAGCCAGATGAATCTTCCCTTTCAGGCTCTTCATAATGACAAAGCATGCCATAAATAAAATAAGGATAGGGGATAATATCAAACACCACTCCTTTCGGCTGATATACCTCTTGTTTCCGCCATCCTTTTTTAAGGCTTTTAAGGATTCTGTCATGGCATTAATTTGTTTCGCCATCGAATCTTTCAAGATACTTAGTTGCTTCGCAGATTCTTCTTTAGATATCAGGTTCGAGACATCCACAATGGGTGCTGCCGGTACTGCCGCCTTGGTTATGGAATACGATGTAAAGGTTATTCCTAACAGAATGATGGTTATGAATAATGGTTTCATAAGATTATGAATTCTGATTTATTAATCTTTGTTAATCTTTATCGAATTCAAATTTGCCATTGGTAAAAGTAATACCAGCTTGCTGCTCAATGTGCGATAAATCTACCTTATAACTTTCCAAAGGCTCGGTAACATTATCCTTATCCGGAAACATGTAGGCATTGTATTTCCTTTGTGACGGGATATAGATAACCTTCCACATAAACTTAGGCACCACCACCGCGTTATCAGTCCCTATCGTTTCAAACTTCCCGATACTTCCTATGGTAACGATTACCTTCTCATACTTCATCGCATCCATTCGTTCCAGCTTCTCCAAATCTTCCCATCTACCAGCATTGAACGAATGGGGTTGCGGCGTCATGTTAGAGAAATAAAAACATTCTTTCATCCCCGTCGCATCGCATTTGTTGTCATCAGCATTCATGTTATGCCCCCTGTCGTATCCGCTATTCTTATAATCGTTATTCAGGTTGGTAATATCCTTGTGGTTCGGGTCAGGAGTAAACTTCGCCGCCCTCGGAATACGGTTATTACATTGCAGCATGCTCTCTGTTAAGGTATATTCCACAACTATAGGAATATGTTCGGTCTTCGAAAACCAAGAGGTGTAATTCTGGTATTTTAATACCACCACATCAGCGGGTTGCGCATAACCGATAAAGGTTATCGAAAGCAGAGCGATTGCTACTGCTAAATTCTTAAAGGGTTTCTGTAAATTCATGACTTATTATTTAATTTATTTAATCTCCTACTCTATTCGCTTTTCGGTATCCGCGCCCTACTCTCAAGGTTTTCGGGAACTCCTTTTATTTAATATTCTTTAACTAAGCCAAGGCACAGGGTTCGCATTCACCAGCGATTGCCCTTTGCGATAACCTAATTGCAAATTAGATAATATATCCGCTTCTGTAAAGGTGGTGATGTCCAAATTTAATGGGGCATCGGGCTGAATAATCAAATGCTTGATGAGCTTATAACCCTGCAACGACGGGATATTCATTCCCTGTGTTTCGGATACTACCTTATTAATAAAAGTTATCCATTCCGAATCGTTCTTTACATTCTGATTGACGATAATATCCTCTAACCGATCAATAAACTTCATCAGGTTCTTTGGATTGAAATCTGTTCCGGTAACATTCAAATCTTTTGACTGGCATAGAATCCCGACAATCGTTCCTGCACCGTCATTAATAGCAACACCAAGTGGCGCAACTTCCCGTGTTCCGCCATCTAACAGCACTTCTCCCATCACTCCCGCTGCGGGTGGCATAGCTATCGGGATAGCAATACTTCCTTTCACATGATTAATAAAATCCCCATCATCAGCACCCACATAAGATAAATCGGAGGTAATGAAGTCAACAGCTCCCACTTTGATATCCACTGGCGATGCTCTCAAGACATCCAGCTTTAAAAGACCATCTACCAACGTATTGATAGGAGTAGTATCGGAAAGCCCATTAAATTGATTGATGGCAATCCGAATCACATCCCCAATAATCCCACGTTCGATAGCAACATCATCCGGTTGCTTTATTTTCGCTACCCAAAAATTCCACAAATCGTTCGCTATCCCATTCCAATCATCCTGATCCAATTCAGAATTCTTAGCGATGTATCGCTCGCCTGCCTTTTGTGCAAGGAAAGATCCGTTTAAACTTCCTACCGAAATACCGTAAATCGTATCTGGAATAAAACCTGATTCGATAACAGCTTTGATGGCTCCTGCCTGGAAACATCCCTTGACAGAACCGCCGCTTAATACTAATGCATTTGACATATTTTTAGTTTTTTATTTATTAATTTGTTATCCTATATCTTCGTAATTATAGTTGTTAATCCGCGACTTCCATCCCACCTCAAAACCCTTATCTGCTGGGGTTTGCATGACCAAGGCATCCACATAATCTAATCGTGCTTGTTTTATTTGATTAAACAAATCTTCTTGATCTGAAAAATTATTTACGGCATCAATGGTATGTTGTCCCACTGCCCCATCTACCTTAGCTCCGACAATTGCCTGAACATGTCTGTTTGGATAATAAGGACCGCTTGCCCAAGCCCAATCAAACCAAATATCGGCAACACTTTGATTGACGATAGCCTCGTATTTAATGGCTTTTCCAAAGCTCGCCAAGACGGCATCAAATTGTTCATCGGTCAGGTTTTTAATATCTTCGACGGTAGGTTTTTCGCCGAATAATTTTTCGTAAGTAGCTGCCGAAACACCTTTGTTGGTCCCTATCAATGTACCGTCTTCGGTATAATTCGCTTTGTCGTTAGCCATGTTTTGAAACCCACCCTCGAAGGCAAGTATTCTTGGTCTTAATAAATCTATATCTGCCATAATTAATTTTGTTTTTCGTTAAATAAATTTCTTTGCTATCCCGACCAAAAGGTCAACACCGTTGGTAATATTTTGTATCGCATTCGCCTTCTCATTATTCGATGTCGCAGCATCATTCACAACTTGTATCACGGCTGCAAACTGTGGGTTCTCAATACCTGTTTCATTAATTAAAGATGTGATGTCCTCCTCGTTTAATCTCGTGAGGCTCGACATTTTATTTTTGAATTCCGCATCGGTATCGGTGGCTGCATCTTCGGCAATTTTATTCCAATCTATCGGCATGGGTTCAGGTTTTTATTTCTTAATAATACTATTGATTGCGTCATTCAATTCATTGATGCTTCCTACGGTCGTTCCGCTGGCATCACCTGCTTTTAAAATGAATTTATCCAGCTCGCTTTCGACCTGATTAAAATCCAATTTTATCCCTGTAAGCCCCTTGATGGTATTCAACAAATCGTGTTCTTCTTTATTCAACTTTACGGCAGAGGCGATCAGTTTTTTCAATGCCAGAGCGGCATCCGAAAAGGTTTTATAATCATCGTTCAGCTTAGTAACCAACTTAATCCGTTGTCCTTCGAGGGTCGTTTGCATTTGATTCCGTCGGGAGGTAATTTCGGGAACTATTGCATTCAGCATATTGGGTAATTCTGCTTTTGCATCGGTGCCGGCGGGGACTTTTTTCATAAAATTTTCCAGAAAGCGAGGCGTATATTCTGTCTTGATAAAGTCATCTATTTTATCGCTCTTATCTTTAAACATTTTATTCAGCAGCGTGATATTCAGGGTGTGCATCCGGTCACCTTCTTTGATGATTGCATCGGTAAGGTCAACGGCTTCGACAGGGATTTTTGCACAGGATGAAAGGAGCGTGATCAGAAAAAATAGTTGGATAATACGTTTCATAAATTTACTTTGGTAACCGCGCTATTCAGGGAAGGATTTTCGGGGCAATCCAAATATATTTAACCCATAATCATATAATCACAATAAAATTCTATATCTGGAATTGCAACACCTTTATCTGTATTGGTTGCATCAAAAACTATTTGTGTTTGAGTTCCAAGATTATGAATTCCTAAAGTATAAAGAACAAAGGTAGCACCTGGATTGTTCAAACTATAAATAGTTAAACTTACTGTTGGTTTTATATTAAATAATTTTGGCAATCGAATTTCACCGGAACGAACATGCGCTCCACCTTGAGGTATTACCATTTTTGTTGTGCCACGGTAGATGGTGCAATCACCCATTCCACACATTTGTTGTTTTTCGTCCATTTTTTTCTATGCCTACTCGTTCGCTTTTCGGATGCCGCGCCCTACACTTCAAAGGATTTTCGGGATACTCCTATAAACCATAATACCAGACAGAAATTCATTTTCTGTCTGGTATATACTTTATTTACTTATTTACTGCTCCTACTATTTGTGCTATTTGAGAAACAATATCTATAGCTTTATTACCTTCCTTAAATGCACTTTTAGCGACACTATGATAATTATTAGCCAATGACTTTATTTCTTCCTGTTGTTTAGAATTAAGGCTGCTAAGCACTTTCGGAGATATTGAAAATCCAAAAGGACCTCCCCCTCCATCAGGTCCATGATGACCTGGAACTATCATTGGACCTGTATCGGTCATAATTATTGAAAATCCTTGTTCTAAACATTCTTTGAGATCTTCTCTTAATTTACCAAAAACAATTCGGGGTGCAGAACCATAAAAGGCAATTGCTATTCCAAAGTGATTACCTGAAGCTGAAAGATTACAATCATGATCAGTAATATTGAAACCGTCTCCGAAAATATTAACCCATTTATCAAAATAAACAACTCCTTCTGGTGCATTTAATGTATCCGCAGCGGTAATATGTTCAATAGAGGATGTTGTAATAACATCACCTTCAGCGTTTGCTTCAGTATTGATTGCTGGAGAACCAGGCGTGACCGTAACAAAGTCATTATCTAAAAACTGTCCTGTTATTTCATCAAAAGCATCAATAAAAACACCATTAAACATTGGACCTGGTCCCCCACCAAAAGGTGCATATACAACAAGGATATTAATATCACTTGTTCCGACATCAATAGTATCGGGTGGAGGCGATGAACGAAAATAAGTTCCCGAGTCAGAGGGGCTACCTGTAATAGATATGAAGGCTAAAGGTTTGCCATCATAAGTATCAGGAATAATTGGTACACCAACCCTTGGTGGTGGTGGAAAGTTTCCGAGATCTGTTGTGCGAAATACAGAAGTCGCGGATCCATGAAGTCGTCTGTGACGATGTTCATAAGTTACATAAGAAATGATTAATTCTCCCATTTTATTATTTATTTAATGTTGTGCTTACTTGGTTAGGGCATCGGCATTCCCTGGATTCGTATTATTTATATTTGTTTTGTAATTTCATTAAAATTGTTCCAGATGAAAGCTCACCTTTACGCCTGCTTTATTGACGAGGGTGATGTGGCAATGTTGCCCATAATCGGTGATAGCGAAGGCAGAGGCAATAAATTCTAATGGGATGCCATTAATAATTTTTACCGGCGTACTATCCGTTCCGCCAGCCGTGCTGGATAGATAGATCCAGGCATCGCCACTGGTGGTGGTGCAGCGGAATTTGGTATTAAATACCATAGTTCTTTTTGCCAAGTCGAGCGTTTCATTCGCATTCAGGGTGGGGTTGAAAACCATTTGTTGTTTATCCAGCAGAAGCTCCATATCGTGAAATGATTCTTGAATCAAAAGCAAGTTGGCAGGGAATTTATTCATGATAATTCCGGCATTTTGATATTCTATCGTCATCGCCGCATTGCACGAAGTCTTGAGGGCTTTGCTGCTCGTTCCGGTATTAAAAAAGGCAGATTTTTGAACATTACGATCAGGATTCAGAATGGCATATTTGGCATCCACTTCTGCTTTTATGACAATCATCCTGGGGTTCGCATCGGCACCGATATTTTGGCTAAGGGTATGCAAGGCGAGGATGACATTATCTTTCTTTCCGCGGAATGGTTTCAAGCCTTTATTCCAGATGGCTTTCATCCGAGGTTTATTATTTTTGGCATATTCGGCGGCGGTACGGTTATACCAGTCGCGGGCGGTTCCGTCAGCACCCTGAACAAGGGCTAATTCCACATCCACATTTTCCGTCGCGCCAGACTGTACACCTTCCACACTATTAAAAGAGGTAAATTTATTAGTAGCATCCAAGGCAGCCGCAGCGGTGCGGGTATTCATCATAATATAATCGGCATCCAAAGGGTTAGCAAGCAAAGCAGCCGCTATTTGGGCAGCGTGGTAGGTAATCAGCTTCACAGCTTTGTCCATGCTATTCTTTGTTTTTGACAGGAATTGGTTCTCACCGTACTTTAATTTGTCTTTCTTTGCCATGCTTTTATATTATTTACAATACAAAAAAGTGTTTGCTATACATCTCGAACTGGATTCATGTATTTCACTCTTGATATATGTACTTTCTGAACAGGAAGTATGTATTTCACTCTTGATATATGCACTTCCCGAACAGGAAGCGTGCAAATCATTCTTGATATATGTACTTCCCGAACAGGAAGTCTGTAAATCACTCTTAATATATGTACTTCCTGAACAGGAAGTATGTAAACCACTATTCGCAGCCTCCGCACCCTCCTTATAATAGGAGAAAATGGAAAGAAATCCAGCAGGGAAAAATGAAAGACCTGCCAGATTTCTTCCGGAAAAAGGGTTTTTTATGCTTTGATACGTTGTTGCGAAGGTGTTCATTGTTTACTATTGTTTGCAGAAGTGTATGTCCCAATCGGGGCGGCAAAACTAAATTATATCGGCTTTGGAATAACATTCAGAATTTGATAAAATAAAATAAAATTCCCATAAACGATGAAAAGCACTGATAATGAACTACAAAATTTTCATCGAAAAATGATGAATGTCTAAAATCAGACATTCAAATGTCTATTTTTAGACATTTGAAACCTACTATTTAATACCGCCTACGCGGGAGAAATCAAATTAAGGCTGTATCAAACCATTCTTAATGGCAAATTTAACCAAGCTAATCGGCGACGAAGTATTCGATTTCTCGAATAAAGTCGTTCGCCACCGCTCGATAGTTTTCGGATTCACTAAAAATTCGTCCGCCATCTGCCCAATATTTTGCTCATTATAGATATATAATATCATCCTGATTTCGTCCACCGAATACATCGCATTCCCGACCAAATACACCGGATTTTTATTCCCCGAAACGATGCTTTCGTGCATCTCCTTATTAAGATATTGGTTATAATAAAAGCCCTTTTCATACACCGACCCGATGCCCCTCACGATCTCTTTGGCATCAGCATCCTTATCCAAAAAGGCGCAAGCACCAGCCTCAAACATCTTGATACGGGTATGAAAATCGCAGTGAACAGACCATGCGATGACCTTTATTTCGGGATTGATTTTCATGATCTCGCGGGTACTTTCGATGCCATCCATTACCTCCATCCGCACATCCATTATCACCACGTCTGGCGGCGTATTCCGAATTTCCTCGAGCAATAATTTGCCATTCGGCGATTTGATGCAAACCGTGATGCCGGGCATATCCTGGAGGTATCTGTCCAGCAAATCTCGCGTGATTTTACAATCCTCCGCAATCGCTATTTTTATCTTGAAAGAAGACGCCATAATAAGTGTTCAGTAGTGTTTTGTTTGTAGTGTTTTGTAGAATTTAACGGCACAAAACTAACAAACGAATCTATCATCTCCAAATTTAGGCGAAAGATTTATTATATATTTAATAAAAAATAAAAGAGCGACACTCTTTGCGTCGCTCTTTTTTCATGACGAATGATCGCCACTTGTTGTAATACATCTTTCATAATTCAGTCCCGAAGAGACTGAATTATGAAAGAAATTTATTTAATCACCGATAGTTTTCCTTTAGCAGAGATTTCGTTTGCCGCAGTCAGCTCCCAGTAATAAATTCCTTGCGCTAAGCCCGCTACGTTGATCGTTTCTTTGCCTTGCAATCCGATTATCTGTTGTGAATACACTACCCGACCCGTTACATCTCGAACAAATAATTCCGCCTTAGGCGATTTTAAATCGTAGCTCAAGGTGAAGTTCCCGTTGTTAGGATTTGGATAAATATCCGCATTCACGGTCGGGATGTACAATTCGTGTACGCCTAATCCGAGGTTAGAGTATTGCACGATTTTGTAAGTTCCTAATGCTCCAAATCCTAAATAATTCACGATAGAATCTATTTTTAATAAACAAAACGAATGCGTTTGATCATACCAAGCATAAGTCGTAATGGATGGAGCAGTAGTAGTAGTTCCTGGACAGAGCGTGTCTTTGAAGATTTGCACTGTCTTTATACGAACGGTACTGTCGTAAGTAATTCCGTGAGGCAGCATCAAAGTTCCCCAACCATCACCCGTGATGGTATCATGTCCCGAACCGCAGTAGTTCTGGGAAAGAAACCCTGCGTAATGGCGGGAAGTGGAATCATGCTGCGAATACCCCATACCCATCGGGGTAAAAGAATACAGCATAGAATCAGGCTCGAAGAAGGCGGTATAGACTCCCAAACCGGAAGAATCTACCGTGCCTACGAGGTAGCTGGTACCGCCCATCACTTGGGCAAGGTAGCTGTAGCGAACAATAGCACTGTTGCTTCTTACGCAGAAGTTCGACCCAGGGAATGTCCCCTGATAATGCGTTGTAACCATCGTTTTGTCCCAGGCAGTGGAGGTGAAAGTACCGCCAGAATCTACTAAGGTGGTGAAGTCCCAGGTGTGGTTGTTCCCTGTTGTTCCGTGATTGACGCCAGCAACTTTGCATAGCTGATACGTCGTGTTCATGCCATTCGTGTAATAATCGTAATGACCTAATGTAGGACCTTGTGCCCACATGATTGTTGGCAATAATGCCAAAAGGATAATGTAAATTTTCTTCATTTGCTTATAATTTATTTAGTTATTAATGGCGCAAAGATAAATATTTTTCGGCATACCAAACATTTTCTTTCATTTTTTATCCAGCTTCGGTTTGGTCGGGATAGAGATATTACATTCCCAATTTGAAGAGATTGATCTTTTGAGCTTCGCGGAATGGGATTTAATTACAAAATACAGATTCCTTTTTTTATCCCGAAAAGCCCTCCGACAACGGTAAATAAATCCGCCGGAGAGATTAACCGACTAATTATCGAGATAACAGGACCAGTTATCGAGATAATGGGACCGGTTATCGAGATAATGGGATCGGTTACCGAGATAATGGGACTGGTTACCGAGATAATGGGACTGGTTATCGAGGTAATGGGACTGGTTATCGAGATAATGGAACTGGTTATCGAGATTACGGGACTAGTTATCGAGATAATGGGATCGGGAATAACGGATTGGTATCCTCTATTCATTAAACCCTGTTCGAAACCGACTTTAGTCTATTTAGTAAGGCATTATAATTTGATAAAATAGCAACATCCTATTCCCCGAAAAAAGGTATTAAAAAAAGGAGGGAAGAACTTTCGTTCCTCCCTCCACATTCACCAAAATAACCCTTTAAACCATGATTGCTATTTCTGCAATCACGGTTTTTTACGCACCGTTTTTGAAAAGGTTACTTTTTAATAAAATATTTTTTAATTGCCCATCTCGGACATGAACTTTATTCGCATCAATCGGATTTCTTCTGGCGAATATTCGTTCTCGCCAAGGTCTCTCAAAGCATCCTCTACGGAATCGGTATCGGCGTGTTTGAAATAATCGAACACCTCTACCTGGCGGTCTTTATCCAATACCTCGTTAATGAAATAATTAATGTCAATCTTGGTACCCGAACTTACAATACTTTCTATCTCTGTAATCAGGCTACTCATCGCCATTCCCTTGGCTTTGCAAATATCGTTGAGGCTAATTTTCCGATCAATATTGGTGATGATATATACCTTTTGCCCTGATTTATTCACCACCGATTTTACGACCATATCCATCGGTCTTTCGATCTCATGCTCCTCAACGTATGAGTCAATTAATTCGATAAACTCCTTACCATAACGCTGCGCCTTGCCTGCCCCTACGCCTACGATGTTCTTCATTTCCTCCATCGTGATAGGGTATTGAATCGCCATTTCTTCTAAGGAAGTATCTTGGAAAATCACGAAAGGAGGGAGCTTTTTTTGGTTGGCGATTTTCTTACGCAAATCCTTGAGCATCTGGAACAAAGCGTTGTCTGAAGCACTGGTAACAGCTCCTCCTGCAGACATAATATCATCATCGTCTTCGGACTCCGGAGCTTCATAATCATGATCCTTGGTGAGCATAAAAGAATAAGGCTTCTTGATAAAATCACGACCATCATGAGAAACGCTTAACAGTCCATAGGTCTCTATTTCTTTCTTGATGAATCCGGCTATCAGTCCTTGCCTAATCACCGCCATCCAGAATTTTTTATCTTTATCCGACCCCTCTCCGAATACCTCGAGCTTGTTATGTTTATACGACTTCACCTGTGCTTCAGCCTTGCCTAATAAAACATTGATGACATGGTCGGCGTTGAATTTTTCTTTAATGGCAACAATGGTCTCCAACAAAAGAGCCATTTCGTCTTGCCCCTCAAACTTAGTCTTGGGACGGATGCAGTTGTCACAATTATCACAACTATCATGCGGATAAACTTCTCCAAAATAATTTAATAACTGTTTCCTTCTACATACCGAAGACTCGCAGTAGGCAACGGTTTCAAGCAGTAGTTGCTTACCAATTTCTTGTTCGGCAATTGGTTTTCCCTTATGGAATTTCTCCAATTTCTCAATGTCTTTATAACTATAAAATGCGATACATTTTCCTTCCTTTCCATCACGCCCGGCTCGCCCTGTTTCTTGGTAATATCCTTCTAAGCTTTTTGGAATTTCATGGTGGATAACAAACCGAACATCAGGCTTGTCAATCCCCATTCCGAAGGCAATAGTAGCTACGATAACATCTATTTCCTCCATCAGGAATTTATCCTGTGTCTTCGCTCTCAATGAAGCTTCTAAGCCCGCATGATAAGGAAGAGATTTTATTCCATTCACATTTAATGTTTCAGAAACTTCCTCTACTCGTTTGCGGCTAAGGCAATAAACAATGCCCGATTTGCCTTGGTTTTGCTTTACATATTTAATGATTTCTTTAATAGCATCCACCTTGGGGCGTACTTCATAATAAAGGTTTGGTCTGTTGAAAGAAGATTTAAATAATTTCGCTTTCAGCATGTTCAAATTCTTCTGAATATCCTGTTGCACCTTCGGGGTTGCAGTAGCTGTCAATGCCATGATAGGAACCTTGCCAATCGCTTCGATGATTGGTCTTAAACGCCTGTATTCAGGGCGGAAATCATGCCCCCACTCCGAAATACAATGTGCTTCATCAATCGCAAAAAAGGAAATGTCTATCTCTTTAAAGAAAGCAACATTCTCCTCCTTCGTCAAGGACTCTGGGGCAACATACAACAACTTTGTTTTTTTGTTGGTAATATCTCTTTTCACATCCAAAATCTCTTGCTTCGACAAAGAGGAATTCAGGAAATGTGCGATACCATCTTCACTACCAAAACCGCGCATGGCATCTACCTGATTTTTCATCAAGGCAATCAGTGGCGATACCACGATAGCTGTGCCTGGAAGCATCAACGCAGGCAACTGATAACACAACGACTTTCCGCCGCCAGTGGGCATTATGACGAACGAATCCTTTCCTTCAAGAATGTTTTTAATTATCGCCTCTTGGTCTCCTTTGAATTTATTAAACCCAAAATACTTTTGCAGGTTCTCTGCAATCATCTTTTCTTTTACTACCATTTTATTTTTATTCTACTTCTTAATCTTTAATAATTATACTTTTGCAACGGATTCAAAATTTCCACTACTGCAAATATACAATGAAAAAAATTAATAAAACAACACTTCTGTAAAAAATTTCACATATTTGCACTTTATAACGCCGCATGAACACCCTTATAAAACCTGAAATAGTACTATGAATAACATAAAGATAGCTGCCATTATCCCGGCATACAATGAGGAAAAAAATATTTCTGCGGTGGTAGAAAATATTAATCAAATAAAAAAAATTCATGGAATCAACATAATCGCTGTCGTGGTGAATGATTGTTCTAAGGATAACACCTTCCTCGTGGCTGCGACTTGCGATTGCATAGTGCTCAACTTGCCCGTGAATCTTGGCATTGGGGGTGCGGTGCAGACTGGTTTTAAGTATGCGTTACGGAATAATTTCGATATAGCAATCCAAGTTGATGGCGATGGGCAACATCCGGCAGAGGAAATTCCGAAACTCATTGCCCCGATAATTAATGGCGATGCCGATGTGGTGATCGGTTCTCGATTCATTGAGAAAACTGGCTTTCAATCCTCTAACATGCGGCGCGTGGGGATAAACTATTTCAGGTATGTTCATCAGTTGTTGGTGCATGTGCAATTCACGGATAGCACCTCTGGTTTTCGCGCCATGAACCGCAAGGCACTCGCGATTGTGGATAAATATTACCCCGACGAATACCCCGAACCCGAAGCAATTATACTATATGCCTTCAACGGATTAAAAATAGTGGAAGTACCCGTCGAGATGAAAGAGCGACAAGGCGGCACTTCCTCTATTGGCGGGCTATCGGGGATATATTACATGGTGAAAGTTACGCTCGCCATCTTCTTTACTTACCTACGACTTAAATCAAAAAAATTATAATGGAAAGAATTCAAATTATTGCTATCGCGACCAGCATCGCCTTCCTGTTTTACATCGGCAGGCTCATCATTCGCGGACGGCTTCGCGAGGAATATGCCATCGTGTGGATTGTCTGCACCATCTTCTTGATCGTCTTTTCGTTTTGGCGGAACGGGCTTGAGGTGATGTCACATCTCTTCGGAATTTATCAGGCTCCGAACCTCGTATTCACGGCGGTTATCTTTGCTTTGATGATTTATTTATTACACCTTTCGGTGGTCATCTCGAAGCTTCAGGAGCAGAATAAAACCTTAGCCCAGGAAATCGCGATGATTAAAGAAAAAATGAAGAGTGAATAAATAAAGCCCTCCAAAATAGTGATGGAGGGCTTCGTTTTTTTATTAAATACCAAAAACCCTTTGCTTAGTTCGACATGCCGTGGTCTTTTTTTGTCTTCCGAACGAAGATGCTTAATAATTTTGGTGTTCTAAATTTCATTTTCTTAAATTTTAATGGTTATTGTTATGTTAATTAATACTTTATTGTTAAAGGTAGGGGTATTCTGCATGTATGCTGCATGACGCTGCATGTATGCAGAACGACGCTGCATGTATGCAGAATGACGCTGCATGTATGCAGAATGACGCTGCATGTATGCAGAACGACGCTGCATGTACGCAGAATGACGATGCATGTATGCAGAATGAAGATGCATATATGCAGAACGGTTCTGGATATATGTAGAATCCCTAAAAAGACCCTATCCACGAGATTCGGGAGGGGAAAAACGGGGCTATAATAAGGAGTGCGTCTTACCTGCATCGGTTGAGGGTCTTAGCCATTGGCAATAGAGCAACCCTCAACTTTTGAGAATCAGTCAGCGAACAATTTTTGGTCTTCATCGGTGCAAACTACCATTCTTTCCGACATAGATACTCTTTCCGATGAGATTTATTTTTTATTCCTTCCAAGGCTCTTCACCCACCTTTCACCGTTTTTCACTAATTTTGCGGCATGATAGCAATAGAAAATACCCTCGTTTCGGAGGATGTGATAGATAAGGCATTCGTCTGCGACCTGAACAAATGCAAAGGTGCCTGCTGCGTAATGGGAGATATGGGTGCCCCTTTGGATGAAGACGAACTGCCCGTTTTGAAAAAGATATATAATAAGGTAAAACCCTATATGTCGCATGGCGGCATCAAGGCAGTCGAGAAGCAAGGATTGTACATCCACGAAGGCGGCGGCGAATACACCACTCCTTTAATTAAAGGTAAGGAATGTGCGTATGTCTATTTCCACGATAACACCGCCTTTTGCGCGATAGAAAAGGCGTATCTGGAGGGGAAGATAGATTTTAAGAAGCCTATTTCCTGCCATCTTTACCCGATCCGGATTACGAAGCATAAAGACTATGATGCACTGAATTATGACCGTTGGGAAGTATGCGCTCCCGCCTGCAAACTCGGGGAAAGCCTCAAGGTTCCGGTCTATGTTTTCCTGAAAGAAAGCCTCACCAGGAAGTATGGCGAAGAATGGTATAAACAACTTACCTTCGTCGCCGAGGAATTGGATAAAAGAATTTAGGATAACGAGTTTTTCGCCCCTATCAAATTCTTTTCCAAAAACCAGATTTCAGGAGAAAGTAACGAAAAAAAGTTTCTAACAAGCGGGTGTTATAATTTATATACCGTTTGTTATCATTGGTATTGAAAAGAAATTTAATTTTACAAGGTCAAGGCGAGAAATATTTATCAACAAGAAAAGCGAATGAAATGTTAAAAACTTTTAGGCATTGTTTATAAAAAAGGGTTGCGGGGGAAACAAAATTTGGGAATCTTTGCATCCCCAAAAAAAGGGGGAAATTTACAGAGAATTAAACTAAATATAATAGAAAATAAAGATATGAAAAATGAAGTATTGTTAGAAGAGAATAGCGAGCGTTTTGTGCTCTTTCCAATTAAGTACCCCAAGATTTGGGAGATGTATAAAAAGCATGAAGCGAGCTTCTGGACAGCAGAAGAAGTGGATCTTTCGCAAGACCAAAAGGACTGGGATCGGATGAATGATGGCGAACGATATTTCATCACGAATGTGCTTGCGTTCTTTGCTGCAAGCGATGGTATCGTGAATGAAAATCTGGCAGTTAATTTCATGAAGGAAGTGCAGCTTCCGGAGGCGCGTTGCTTCTATGGATTTCAGATTATGATGGAGAATATTCACTCCGAAACTTATTCCTTATTAATAGATACCTACATCAAGGATACGCAGGAAAAGAACCGCCTGTTCAATGCTATCGAAACGGTTCCTTGTGTTAAGAAGAAGGCGGAGTGGGCATTGCGTTGGATAAGCAAGGGAAGTTTTGCTGAAAGACTGATTGCATTTGCTGCTGTGGAAGGGATATTCTTCTCTGGTAGTTTCTGCTCTATCTTTTGGTTGAAGAAGAGGGGCTTGATGCCGGGCTTGAGTTTCTCCAATGAACTTATTTCTCGCGATGAGGGTTTGCATTGCGACTTTGCATGTCTGCTTTATGGAATGTTGGAGAATAAATTGGATAAGGAAGTTCTTATTGCTATGATTGCTGATGCCGTGAAGATTGAGCAGGAGTTTGTGAGTACCGCTTTGCCTGTTGATTTGATTGGGATGAATGCTAAAATGATGTCTCAATATATCGAATTCGTGGCGGACAGATTGCTTGTGGCTTTGGGACAGAAGCGAATTTATAATGTTACGAATCCTTTTGATTTTATGGAGTTGATTTCTTTGCAGGGCAAGACTAATTTCTTTGAGAAACGTGTTGGGGAGTATCAGAAGGCGGGGGTGATGTCTTCTAAGGATCAGCATAGTTTCAAGATGGATGAGGATTTTTGATTTGGAGGAATGAGAACGCGAATTGACAGTAGAGAAATGGGATTCAAGGGTAGAGGAATGCGATTCAGCGGTCAAGGGATTGGATTCGAGGGTCAAGGGATTGGATTCAGCGGTCAAGGGATTGGATTCGGCGGTCAAGGAATGCGATTCGGGGGTCAAGGGATGCGATTCGGCGGGTTTTTTATTCTATTCAACGGTAAACATTTGCGATTCGGCGGTTCACTTTTCCGATTTGGCGGTTCACATTTGCGATTCGGGGGTTCACATTTGCGATTTGACGGTTCACATTTTGGATTGGAGGGTTCACATTTTGGATTGGAGGGTTCACTTTTGCGATTGGAGGGTTCACTTTTGCGATTGGAGGGTTCACTTTTGCGATTTGAAGGGTTTTTGTATTGGAGCGGCGGGATGGTAACTGAACTTTTTTATACTTTTGGAACTTTAAATGTCATTAATTAAAGATACTAAAATGAATAAGCTATTCACCCTAATCCTATTTTTTGTCATTCAAAATGTATTTTCACAAACAGCACCTGAGATAGCTAAAACAAGTATCAACTCAACAGTTTCAATTGTTGCGTTAGATCAAATATCACAGCCTCTTGCATACGGTTCAGGATTTATTATTGACGATGAATTAATAGTAACTAATGTTCATGTTATTGAAGGTTGTAATTCTGCCTACATTTTAAAAAATGGAGAATCAAAAAAGTATTCTGTTAGCGGTTATGTTGCTATTGATAAAGACAATGATTTGGTCATTCTAAAAGTTTCGGGGCTTTATGGAACAAAATTATCATTTGGTTCTGACACGCCCCCAGAAATTGGTGAAAAGATTTATGCTGTAGGCAATCCAAAAGGATTAAATGGAACCTTTTCAGAAGGTATAGTTAGTGGTGTGCGCAACATGCAAACCAACCAAGTTTTACAAATCACTGCACCGATTTCTCCTGGTAGTAGTGGAGGACCAGTTATAAATTCATCAGGACTTGTTATTGGAATTGCCTTTGCAAGTTATACAAGTGGACAAAATTTAAACTTTGCAATCCCTATAAAATATTTAACCAACTTAAAAATAAAAATATCTACTACAATCCCAATTTCAACTATTAAGGCACAACAAAAATCAACATTTGCATCACAAATATCACCTAATATAAAAGAAGGGGTTGTTGTTAGAAATGTTGATCCATGTTTTGGTTGTGGACCAACTATGGTTTTCTTTTCAATCAAAAATAATTTACCATATGCTGTAAGTGACATTGTGATTTTAATCCTAGTTTATGATGCAACAGGAACAATCGTAGATTACAATGAAGAAACTTACTTTAACAGTAATTATACCTTCTACACAAATGGTAATAGTATAAAACCTTTTTTAGCACGCTCAATTGATTTTAATAGTAGTGATCAGCATGCACCACGAGTAATTCTAAAATCAGGGTATTATGTGAAAGCGCGTGTTTTAGATTTTAAAATAAATGAACAATAAATAAATGACCTTAGAAAAAGTAAAAAGCACAATTAGCCAATTAGAAACAATTGATCCTAATGAAGAATATGCTTATGAAAAGGCATTGATTGCATTTATACAGATTGGACAACTACCGTGTTTAACGAATAGTTTTACGGCAGGTACTATTGTTTGTAGGACTAGGACTCATGAGATAGATAATTTATTTCCAAATTTATCTGACATTTCTATTGCTCCAAATTATCTTGTTAAAAATTATCAAAGATGCAACAAACCTTTTCAATCAAAGTTCTATTGTGCTGAAAACAGACCAACCTCCTATTTTGAACTTGTTGATAATTGGATAGATACAAAAGAACCTGGTGATATTCTATATGTTACAATTGGTCGCTGGCGTATCAAAACAAATCTAAATTATGTAATAATTACAACCCCTGATAATACAAAGAGAATTTCAGAATACCACATAAATAATGGAAAAATACTTGATGCATTTTTGGAAACACTTGATGGTGATTTTAAAGATGCTGTCATTTTGTTATATAGTTTTTTATTTGAACATTTTAGTAAGCCAGCTAAAAATGATTTAAGAACATATATTATCACAACTGCATATAGCAATTTGATTCTCTCTCATTCAAATAGTCAAGCTGATGCTATATGTTATCCAAGTGTCCCTTTTTGTGAACAAGGTATTAATTGGGCAATAAATCAAGAATTTATTAAACCTGAAAATATTGAATTATTAGATTCGATAAAAAATAATTTTAAGGTTATCGAAAAGAAATCTTTTGAAGAAATTGGTCTAATCGGGCCTAGTAAAATTGATTTACTATCAGGTAATATTGATTGGACAACACCGACTAATAAATCAGTATAGAATCAAACTATGATGACCAAAGAGGAACATATAAGGCATTGGTTGAAATCTGCGGATGAGGATATGAAGGATATTGAATGGTTATTTCAGGGGGAGCGTTATATGAAGGCTTTGTACTTTGGGCATTTGTATGTTGAGAAAGTTTGTAAGGCTTTGTGGGTGAAAAATAATGTCGAGAATATTGCGCCTTTTACTCATAATCTCACACGGTTGCTGGATGGGATTGATACTGGTTTAACGAATGAAGATATGGACTTCTTAAATGATTTGAATAAATATCAAACGAAGGGTAGATACCCTGAATTCATTGAGAATTTGGAAATGGAAACGACGAAGGAATTAACGGAGGAATATATTAACAGAATTAAATTTATTGACCAATGTTTACGCAAGAAGCTTTAATGCATTATATCAAGGATTACATCAAGGCATGTAATGATCTTGGGGTGACTTTTAAGAAGGTTATCTTGTTTGGGTCTTATGCAAGGAATCAGGCGAATCAATGGAGTGATATTGATTTAGCGTTGGTGTCGGATGATTTTAATGGTGGTTCTCTTGCTGATATTCACAAAATATCAAGAGCTTGCACAAAGTTTAATGTTATTGAGCCGCATACATACAACGCCGCTTACTTTGAGGATGGGGATCCTTTTACTGAAACTATTAAGAGGACGGGGATTGAGATTGATTTGAATTAAGTTGAGAATGAAAGAGAGTATTGACATAAAAAAGATTTCGGAACATTGGATAGAAACTTCGGATAAGGATTTTGAGACGATGAATCATTTGTATGGTACGAAGGATTATAATTGGGCTTTGTTTATGGGGCATCTGGTTATTGAAAAATTATTGAAGGCTTGTGTGACTACAGCGACGGGGGAACATGCTCCTTTGTGGCATGATTTATTGCGGTTGGCGAAGGTGGCTGAAATTGATTTGAGTGCTGAATATGCGGATTGGTTGGATGTTATTACAACCTTTAATATTAACACGAGATATGACAGTTATAAACAGGATTTTTACAAGAA
Source organism: uncultured Bacteroidota bacterium (assembly GCA_903844645.1). Taxonomy (GTDB): domain Bacteria; phylum Bacteroidota; class Bacteroidia; order AKYH767-A; family JABDAW01; genus JABDAW01. The sequence goes on along the minus strand of CAIMUP010000141.1, from coordinate 7,577 downwards.
ATGTACGCCTGAATTTACTGATGAATGGATGAAGAGAATTATAACTTTGCGAACATGGATAAAGAACACGCAATTGAATTAGTGGAGCGATATATTCGTTCGGCGAGTGAGAAGTATGTTATCTCGCAGGCGGTGCTATTCGGGTCTTTTGCGAAGGGGACGAACCATGCTGACAGTGATATTGATGTGGCATTGGTGATGGTGGGTGTTGCTGATATTTTTGATGCGCAGGTGGAGTTAATGAAATTGCGGAGACCTATTGATTTGCATATCGAGCCGCATCCTTTCAGAATAGAGGATTTTGATGCGAGTGAGCCGATGTTTAAGGAAATTTTGAGGGATGGGATTGTGATAAACTTATGATGACGAAAGAGGAACATATAAAGCATTGGTTGAAATCTGCGGATGAGGATATGAAGGATGTGAATGGGGATGTATTAATTAATTAGAAATGACGATTCAAGAATTAATAGATAAACTTAAAACCTTTCCGCCTGAAACATTGGTTGTGGTGAAGGGCTATGAGGATGGATATAATGATATTTCTTCTTTTGAGGAGGTGGCATTGCAATTAAATGCTCACGAGGAATGGTATTACGGGCAACATGATATTACAAAAGATTCGAGTGCTGTAAGGGCAATTGCTTTGCTTGGTGAAAATAAAAATGCCAGTGATGATGTTAAATTTAAAGGATGGGGTTCGGAAGAATGAAATTGGAAAATGACAATGGAAAATAAAACGACCATAACTTCTTCTTTGTTTGCGGATGTATTATTGATACTTCAAACAGCAAGGCAAAAGGCATTTCGTGCTGTCAATTTTGCTATGGTTGATGCTTATTGGAATATTGGAAAACGAATTGTAGAGGAAGAACAGCATGGAGCAAAAAGGGCGGCTTATGGAGAAGGCGTTATTAAGGAACTTTCTAAGGTTTTAGGGAATGAATTGGGTAAGGGTTTTTCGGTGGCTAATCTTGAGAATTTCAGGAAGTTCTATCTGACTTTTGCTGATGATCAAAAATCCTACACACTGTGTAGGGAATTGAGTTGGAGCCATAACAGGTTAATAATGAGAGTTGAAAATCCGATTGCGAGAGTTTATTATTTGCAGGAATGCAGAGATCAAAATTGGAGTGTGAGAGTTTTGGAAAGGAATATTAATACTTTTTATTTTGAACGATTGTTGTCTTCTCGAGACAAAGAGGAGGCAATAAATGATAGTTCAACATTAGAAAAATCTACAATAAGGGATTTTATAAAAGACCCATATATTTTTGAATTCTTAAATATTCCTGAACCTATTCATGCTAAGGAAAATGAGATTGAAGCTGCTTTGATAGAGAACTTACAACAGTTTTTGTTGGAACTGGGGAAGGGCTTTTCTTTTGTTGGCAGGCAGTTTAGGATAAGTACCGAGACCAGTCATTTTTATATTGACCTTGTTTTTTATAATTACATCTTGAAATGTTTTGTGCTTTTTGATATTAAAACTACCAAACTTTCGCATCAGGATACCGGACAAATGGATATGTATATTCGGATGTTTGATGATCTTAAAAAGCAAGAGGATGACTTCCCTACCATTGGGATTATTCTTTGTGCCGAAAAGGATGAGACGGTAGTAAAATACAGTATTTTGAATGAGAACAAACAACTTTTTGCTACTAAATATATGCCTTACCTCCCGACAGAAGCGGAATTGATTGCCGAAATTGAACGGGAGAAAAAGTTGATAGAAGAGAATAATAAATTATAAAAATAAAACATAAACTAAATACAAAATACTATGTATGTAATAAAAAGAGACGGTAAAAAGGAAACCGTAAAGTTTGATAAGGTGACTGCGAGGATACAGAAGCTTTGCTATGGATTGAATCCTGAACATGTTGAATCTATTAGCGTTGCGCAGAAGGTCATTGAGGGAATCTTCGATGGGGTTTCTACTTCGGAGTTGGATAATCTTGCTGCTGAAGTGGCTGCTTCATTGACTACGAAGCATCCTGATTATGCGCTGCTGGCTTCGAGAATCGCTATCAGTAATCTTCATAAGAATACTAAAAAGTCATTCTCGGAGACGATGAAGGATTTGTATTTTTATATTGATCCAAAGACTGGAAAGAAGGCTCCGATGCTTTCGGAAGAGGTGTATGAGATTATCGAAAAGAATGCGGAGTTGCTGGATAGTACCATTATTTATGACCGTGATTTCGGTTATGATTATTTTGGATTTAAGACTTTGGAGAAATCTTATTTGTTGAGGATGAACGGGCAGGTGGCGGAGCGTCCGCAGCATATGTTGATGCGGGTTGCAATCGGTATTCATAAGGAGGATATTGATGCTGCCATCGAGACTTATAACATGATGAGCGAGCGTTGGTTTACTCATGCCACGCCGACTTTATTTAATGCCGGAACGCCTAAGCCACAGTTGTCATCGTGCTTTTTATTGACGATGAAGAATGATAGCATTGATGGTATTTATGATACGTTGAAGAACTGTGCCAAGATCTCTCAATCGGCTGGTGGAATCGGGTTGAGTATTCATAATGTTCGGGCTACGGGTTCTTATATTCGTGGGACGAATGGGACTTCTAATGGTATTGTTCCTATGTTGAAGGTCTTCAATGATACCGCTCGTTATGTTGATCAGGGTGGTGGCAAACGCAAGGGTTCTTTTGCTATATATTTGGAGCCTTGGCATGCTGATATTTTTGAGTTTTTGGAATTGAAAAAGAATCATGGTAAGGAAGAGTTGAGAGCAAGGGATTTGTTCTTTGCGCTTTGGATTCCTGACTTGTTTATGAAGAGGGTTGAGGAGGATAGCACTTGGTCATTGTTCTGTCCGAATGAGTGCCCCGGGATGGCTGATTGTTATGGTGCAGAATTCGAATTGCTTTATACTAAATATGAGTCGGAAGGCAAGGCTCGCAAGACCATTAAGGCACAGGAATTATGGTTTGCGATTATGGAAAGTCAGATAGAGACGGGCACGCCATACATGCTTTATAAGGATGCTTGCAATGAGAAATCAAACCAGAAGAATTTGGGGACTATTAAGAGTTCAAATCTTTGTACGGAGATCGTGGAATATACTTCTGCTGATGAGATTGCGGTATGTAATCTGGCTTCGGTTGCGCTGCCGAGATTTGTTATTGATGGCAAGTTTGATCATCAGAAATTGTTTGATATTACTTATCAGATTACCAAAAATCTGAACAAAATTATTGATGTAAATTATTATCCTGTCGAGGAGGCACGTAATAGTAACATGCGTCATCGCCCTATTGGCATTGGGGTTCAGGGATTGGCGGATACTTTTATGTTGTTGAAATTGCCATTCGATAGTGAGGAAGCAAGGATGCTGAATCGGGAGATATTTGAGACGATTTATTATGCTGCGATGACTTCTTCGAAGGATCTTGCTATTAAAGAAGGACCTTATTCTACCTTCGAGGGATCGCCTGTGTCGCAAGGTATTTTCCAATTCGACATGTGGAATGTGAAGCCTACCGATCGTTGGGAATGGGATGTGCTGAAGGAGGAAGTTAAGAAGCATGGTGTGCGAAACTCCTTGCTGCTGGCTCCGATGCCGACGGCTTCTACTTCGCAGATTCTTGGGAATAACGAATGTTTTGAGCCTTATACATCGAATATTTATAGTCGCCGTGTGTTGAGCGGGGAGTTTATTGTGGTGAACAAACATTTGCTTCTTGACCTTGTGAAATTGGGTATCTGGAATAATAATCTGAAGACCAAAATCATCGCTGCAAATGGCTCTGTGCAAGACATTCCGGAGATTCCGCAGCATATAAAAGACATTTATAAAACCGTTTGGGAGATTAAACAAAAAGTGATTATTGATATGGCTGCCGACCGTGGCGCATTCATCTGCCAGAGCCAGTCGCTGAATTTATTTATACAGGATGCCAACTTCGGCAAGCTGACTTCGATGCACTTTTATGCCTGGAAGAAGGGCTTGAAAACGGGCATGTATTATCTGCGTACCAAAGCGGCTACCGATGCCATCAAATTCACGGTGGAGAAGCAAGCCGAGCCTGCGATTGTGGAGTATGTGGAGCCAAGTGAACTGGATAAAGTAAAAGCTTTAGAGCAGATTTCTTGCAGCATTGATGACCCTGATGGCTGTGAGGCTTGTGGGAGTTAAGGATGAGTATAATTATTAATGAGAAAAAGAATATTTTTTGGATTTCAAATATTTTTTGTAATTTTGCACCGCGTCTGGTTGAGTCGCTTAGCGTCTCATGAGAAGATTTATCTTCTTCACCAGTCGCTTTTTTATTTGTACTAATTTATATTTTTAATTAATTATGCTTCTATGTTACATTGACGAATCAGGAACTCCTGAATTACCTGGTACTTCCAGCCATTATGTTCTTGCGGGTATCGCTATTCCGATTGCAAAATGGAAGACTTATGAAGGTGAAATAAGAAAGCTAAAAGCAAATTATGGATTAGCGAATAGCGAGATTCATTCAGCATACATACCTCGTCCTATCATCGAACAGAATAAAATTAAAGATTTTGAAATGATGAGCTATGAAGAAAGAAGGATGGCTGTGGAGAAACTAAGAAGTGATGAATTATACAAACTACAATCAACTCCCAAACTTCATAAACAATATCAACAAACAAAAAAGAATCATAAGCAAACTGAAGAGTATATTCACCTAACAGATAATGAACGAAAACAAGTTTTGATTGATTTATCAAAAACTTTAGGGAAATGGAAAGATGTACGACTATTCGCAGATTGCATTGATAAAGTTTCCTTTCGTCAAAAGTTTTCTGATCAAAATATTGAAGAGGAAGCATTTACACAACTTATAAGTCGCTTTGAACAATATCTTAAAATTTATTCCAAGACAACTAAAGATGATAAGTGTGGTATCTTAGTCCATGATAATAACCCAACTATGGCAACAAGATTAACAAAACTGATGAGTCATTTTCATGATAAAGGAACAAAATGGACGACTATAAAGAACATTATTGAAGTTCCATTTTTTGTTGATTCGGCTTCTGTAAATATGGTTCAGATGGCGGATTTATGTTCGTTTGCTTTACGTCGTTATGTTGAAAAAAGAGAATCATATCTGTTTGAAAATATTTTTAAAATGGCTGACGGAAAAGATGGTCATGCTGTCGGTGTGAGACATTTTGCTAACCAACCTTGTGATTGCTTGATATGCAAGTCCCATAAATAAGTAGATAAAAAGAGGAAAAGAAGCCCGACACGAAGTGTTGGGCTTTTTGTTTTGTTATAAGTTTTTATACTAATTTTGCGCCTTAATAATAAACTATAAAAATATGAAAACAAAAATTACATTCCTCGCAGCAATGCTGCTATTTACTTTTCAAATTTATGCACAATCACCTAACTGGGCATGGGCACATAGTGCAGGTGGAAATCAATATGATTATGCAAATTCTGTTACATCAGATGCTGCTGGTAACGTATATGTTGCTGGATATTTCAGAAGCAACTCAATTACTTTCGGCACAATTACTTTAACTAATGGATCTTTAGGTGCTAATAAAATATTTATAGTAAAATATGACGCTTTAGGTAACGCTATTTGGGCTAAAAGTCCTCAAGGACAAGGAGTCGAGGCAATTGCATATTCTATAACTTTTGATCATTCTGGGAATATATATGTAGCAGGTTATTTCTCATCAACAATAACATTTGGATCAACAGTCTTAAATAGTATAGGTTCTCATGATTTATTTCTTGCTAAATATGACCCATCAGGAAATGTACTTTGGGCTAAAAGTGCAGGTGGTAGAGGTACCAATTATGTTATTGCTTACTGCGTTACCACAGACCCAACTGGTAATGTTTATTTAGCTGGATCTTTTTCCAGTGATACACTTACTTTTGGCTCAACTAATTTAATAAATGCTGGAGGCCACTTAGAAGATATATTCATTGCAAAATATGATGCAAGTGGAAACGTAGTTTGGGCAAAAAGTGCAGGGGGAGTCTATCCAGATAGAGCAACAACAATTAAATCTGATGCTGCTGGAAATATATTTTTATCTGGATATTATGGCAGTCCTGCGATTACTTTTGGTTCGACTACATTAACAAATGGAAATGGTGGTGTTGATGTATTTCTTGTCAAGTATGATGGGCAAGGCAATGTGGCTTGGGCAAAAAGTGCAGTTGTACCAAGCTCAAACACAAGTTGTATAGCAAATTCTGTTACTACTGATGCAGGAGGCAATATTTATTTGGCTGGATATTTTGCAAATACATCAATTAGATTTGATGCTGTAACATTAACCAGCCAATTTGTTGGTGATGCCACAACCTTTCTTTTTAAATTTAATACCGCAGGAAATGCGATTTGGGCAAAAAAAGGTGGAGGTATAGGTAATGCTTATGCAACATCAAGTAGTACTGATGCGGCAGGGAATACATGCTTAGTAGGATATTTTACTTGCTATCATATTTCTTTTGATTCAACCAGCTTAACAAATCAATATTATCCAAATAGTGATGTTTTAATGGCGCAATATGATGCAAACGGTAACCTTGATTGGTCAAAGAGCGTTGGTAGTACAGGAAATGATCAGGCAAATTCTGTTTCGTATGACATACATGGAAACTTATATGTTGTTGGATTTTTTGATAGCCCTTCAATAACTTTTGGTTCTAACACACTTACAAATATTGCTCTTACGGATATGTTTATTGCCAAGCTAAATAGTTTCACAGGAATAAATGAAATCAACCCATATAATAACGGAATAGTTGTTTATCCAAACCCTTCTAATTCAGTAATAAATATTCACTTATCATCTAATACCATAAACGAAAAATTAGTGATTTTTGATGCTTTGGGTAGAGATTTTTATAACGAAACGGTCTCTTCTCTTGATAATAAAATAGATGTTTCAAAATGGAACAATGGAGTTTATTATTATCAAATAAACAATGGTAAAGAAGTGGTTCATGGAAGGTTTGTTTTGCAAAAATAATTCTTTCGATTTACATTATCCTTAAATGAATATAAGTGATTGGTTTACGGTTGTCAGTATTTTAATAGCGGTTTTTGCTTTTTATCCCTCTGATGAAAGGAATATTATAAAATTAAAATTATATGAACGGGAGCCCCTTTTAATTGGGGCAATACTATTATTTATTCTGTACCTTTTAAAGTTTGATGTAATATCTTTAAGATTCTCTTTCATGAGAATTTTTACAGTACCCTTTGGTTTAAGTCCTAATAATTGGGCTCTCTTATTATTCCTGCTTTTAATATTTTATGCAATAGTACGTATTAAAACAATATCCAATAAAATTGCACAAAATAAATTGATAGAGTATTATGATGGACTCATGATAAGGGATTTTGAAAGTTTTTATAAACTCTTTACTAGATATGAAAAATCTGCCTTTGCACCTGAAAATTATGATGACTATAAATCAATATTGTTTGCTCCTGTGTTTCTTGAAAAGATGGCAAAAACTAATAATAATAGGCACAATGAAATTATTGCCAAAATGGATGAGAAAGAATTTAGATCATACTTTACATTTTTACTTAACA
>CAIMUP010000140.1 GCA_903844645.1 uncultured Bacteroidota bacterium | reverse complement strand
TTTTCCTAGTAGTTTTTGGTTTTCTACTAGGAGTCCGAGGAGTTTTCCTAGTAGTTTTTGGTTTTCTACTAGGAGTTTTCGGTTTTCTTCAAGGGATTTTATGAAAACACCTAGGTTTCCAAAAATGAAGGCGTTGTTGTGAATCCAAAACCATTTACTTCTCCCTCCCTTTCCATCTTTTCTTATAGGTAAAAAGAGGGTCCGAAACTGGAAACGATGCTTCCCGAGTGAAAAACGATCGTCCGCGAGGAGTTTTCGATCGTTCCCGAGGAGTTTTCGATCGTCCGCGAGGAGTTTTCGATCGTCCGCGGAGAGTTTTCGATCGTCCGCGAGGAGTTTTCGATCGTCCGCGGAGAGTTTTCGATCGTTTCCGAAGAGTTTTCGATCGTCCGCGAGGAGTTATTCATCGTTTTCTTTGCCGGAAGCATCGTTTCTGATTGTAACACCTGAAAGATGATCCTTTTGAGAGAAAATAATTGTCCACAACTCCTGAAAGGTGCTTCCGTTACAGGCATTTAATCTCTAACATTTGCGATTTGTACTTTTTTAAATTTCTATAATACTATTTTAATGCCATTTACATACCCCCGATGAATGTTAGCTTTGCCCCGATGAAACAAATCAGCAACGACCCCGCTCGCTCCTCGCACTTTTTTATTAATATCATTGCATGACGAAAAGAAAACTGCAACATTTTGCCGAATTAGAAACCTTTCCAAACGTCGTCCAAGCCCCGATGAAAAGCGAGGTGCAAGATCACGATTTGAAGGGGAATTGGAACAACACCTTCTTCGAGAAAGACCAACCGATAGTCTTGGAATTGGGCTGCGGCAAGGGAGAATATACCGTGAACCTGGCAGCGAAATATAGAGATAAAAACTATATCGGCATAGATATTAAAGGGAATAGGATATGGCGCGGCAGTAAGACTTCCATCGAACAAGGGCTGACCAATGTAGGCTTTCTTAGGATACAAATAGAACACATAGAATATTTCTTTGCAAAGGAAGAAGTGAGCGAGTTATGGATTACCTTTCCTGACCCGCAACTGAAGTATAAAACCGAACGCAAACGATTGACATCCCCCGCCTTCTTAGACAGATACCGCAAGCTCTTAAAGCCAGGCGGGACCGTGCATCTGAAGACTGACAGCAGGTTTCTGCATGAGTATACCTTGAAGATATTGAGGGAACAAAATATTGTGATCAATAAATTCTCAAACGATATTTATAAGGAATTCCCCGATGAAGAAGTGTTGCAGATAAAGACCCATTACGAACAGATGTTTCTTAAGCAAGGCATCCCTATCACTTATATTAATTTTACCCTGTGAAGTACAATCAAAAGACTGAAAACTTCTTCGCCGATGTGTATGAAGTAACACGATTAATTCCTCGCGGCAGAGTAACATCGTATGGAGCTATTGTAAATTATCTCGGCACTAAAGGAGGAGCCCGCATGGTGGGTTGGGCAATGAATAACTGCCATCGCGAAGTACCTGAAGTACCCGCACATCGGGTCGTGAATCGCGATGGATTGCTTACGGGCAAGCATCATTTCGGCACACCGGAGATGATGCAGCAACTCCTGGAATCAGAAGGGATTAAGGTGATAGAAGATAAAGTTCAAGACTTCCAAAAACTCTTCTGGAATCCGATAGATGAACTCTGAAATGAGCAAATATTTATCAACAATGACCAATATTTTTGGTAGAGTCGAAAATAATTCTTAACTTTACATCCGAATTCAAAACAGTAGTGCGACCATGAAAACAATTAACCTTATTATCTCGATGAGTTTGTTAGTAGTTTTATCATTAACTAACAACATTACCAAGGCACAGGTATCTGCCGGAAACGATACCTCCATCTGTTATCCTTTTCCTGCAATATTAAACTTCACTGCGCCCTGTGGTGGAGATGGTACAACTACCTATGCCGTATCTTCCATACCATACAGCAACACCGATCCTTATGCCGGCACCAATGCCTTCACCGTTACTACGAATAATAAGTTTAGTCCGTTGAAACCAATCGGTTTTACTTTCTGTTATTACGGCAATTCATACACGCAGTGCGTCATTGGGAATAATGGAATCGTATCCTTCAATGCGGCTTATGCAGCAGCAGCATGCCCCGCAGCTATTGGTGCCGGTGCAGCCATTCCTTTAGCTACCGATCCTCTGAATGCCATCTTCGGTATCTGGTGTTCCTTAGCCTTTGCGCAAGTTACTACGGCTAATATTACGTATGCTACCTATGGCGTTGCTCCTTTCAGAAGGTTCGTTGTTTCTTATAATAACATCCCCTTAAAGACTTGCCTTGCATCCTTAACTAAGTTTCAGATAAAGCTATACGAGAGCACGAATGTAATCGAGATTAATGTCTCCAGTAAACCAATATGCGTAACCGGTAATGCTGGCAGAGCAATAGAAGGAATTCAAAACTCAACAGGTACTGCTGCCGTAGCTGTAGCAGGAAGAAATGCCGTGAGCTTCGCGGTTACTAATGACTGTCAACAATTCTGTCCCAGTGCTGCTAACCCTTATACCGCGAACTGGTATAATGCTGCCACCAATACCTTGGTAGGAACCGGTAATGCTTTTAATGTGAATCCTACTACCACGACTACTTACATCTTGAAAGTGGCTTATACCTGTAGCGGACAAACTGCTACCGATACCGTCCTAGTGAATGTAAATAATGTCCAGCCTGATTCCATTAGCACCACGCAAGTGAGTTGCACGGTAAACAATGGAACTGCATGGGCTAATCTTTCCGGTAGTGCACAAGGTCCTTTTACCTATACCTGGAGTCCTTCTGTTCAGAATAATCAAACGGCTACCGGACTTTCCGCAGGTGTGCAATATACCGTTACAGTTACTGGGCTGAATGGCTGCATCGGGGTGGATACTATTACGCTTCATTCAGCCAATACCCTTGTCGCGACAGGTGGTGTTCAGAATGTTTCTTGCGCTGGTGCAAATGATGGAAAAGCATGGGCAACTGTTACCTCAGGGAATCCTTTTGGGTATGTGTGGAGTCCTTCCGGGCAGATGGGCGTTACAGCAACCAACCTCTCTGGAGGCATCTATACCTGCACCATTGGCGATGCGAATGGATGTACCATCACCGTGATAGATACTATACTCGAACCAGTCGCTTTATCAGTGATTGCTTCGCCACATTCTATCTTTTGTCATGGCGGAACGGATGGTGCCGATACTGCCATCGTTACAGGAGGAACAGGTCCTTTTGCTTATGTATGGGCTGCGGCAGGTGGTAATGTTGCAACCGCAATAAACCTCGCCGCAGGAACTTACACTGTTACCGTAACCGATGCCAATGGATGCACCGCATCGGGTTCTTCGACCATTGTAGATCCTCCTGCATTGACCATTGTTACTTCGCCAAATGCTACCGCTTGTATTGGCGGAAGCGTAATCATTAGTGCTAATCCGGGCGGTGGAACGGCTCCTTTTTCTTACAATTGGAGCAATGCCGGACCAAATGCCAACTCTCAAACCGTTTCTCCTATCGTGAACACGGCTTATACTGTAACGGTAACCGATGCCAATGGATGCACTGGCACAGGAGGGATTAATGTTACGGTGAATCCTGCATTAGCCATTACGCCTTCATTGCCGACCACCGTTTGTGGGGGACAAAGCGTTACCATTAGCGCAACGGCAACCGGTGGAGATGGCAATTATACCTTCACATGGAGCAACATATTCATCGGTCCTACCCAAAATGTGAATCCATTGGTTACAACATCCTACGTTGTTACGGTTACCGATGGTTGTGGCAGTTCACCAGCCATCGGGTCGGTAACGATTACGGTGAATGGAGCTCCGAATGTGCGCTTCTCCGCAACGCCCCTCAAGGGATGTCCGCCTCTCGATGTCCAATTCATGGACCAAACGGTTTCTGTGCCGCCTGCTACTTCCTGGCTCTGGGATTTTGGTGATGGAACAGGAATCTCTACCGATACCAATGCCGTACATACTTACAAAACATCGGGATATTTCAAGGTTACGCTGATCGTTACTTCATCCAACAATTGCTCTGCCGCAGCCTCTTTCGATAGCCTCATAAATATTTATCCGAAGCCTACCGCGAGGTTCTTAATTAACCCTACGGTCGCCACTATTTCTTATGGAGAGATCGCCTTCACCGATGAAAGCCAGGGGGCTACGATGGTGAATTATACCAACTTCGGCGATGGATATTCCTCCGACCTCCGCAACCCTTATCACGCCTACCTCGATACCGGCACTTTCTGGATTCATCAGATCGTTTATAACGATTACGACTGTGTGGATTCGATCCTCGGCACGGTGAAGATTCGGTTCGATTACAATCTCTTTATCCCGAATGCCTTTACACCGAATGCCGGAGGATTAAACCCGAAATTCCAAGGAACTGGGCAAGGAATTACCGATTATCAGATGGATGTCTTCGATCGCTATGGCGAAATAATTTATACTACCACCGATTTGAATGCCCCTTGGGATGGAACCGTGAATGGAACCGATGCCAAAGAAGGCGTTTATCTGTATCGCATTTGGGCGAAGGATTTTAATACCCTCGAACATAATTATACCGGAAAAGTAAGCCTCATCAGGTAACGATTCGGAGAAACTGGGGTGAATGAATCCTAAATTCAGCGAGGAATTTCCATTCCCTTGCGAGGGATTTCCATTCCCTTGTGAGGGATTTCCATTCCCTTGTGAGGGATTTCCATTCCCTTGTGAGGGATTTCTATTCCCTTGTGAGGGATTTCCATTCCCTTGCGAGGGATTTCGAAATTTCAATAGGCTTCGCTCCTATTTAATGCTCGGTATTCAGCTTGCTGTTCTTGAAGCTGAAGCCGAAGTAAATCGCCATCCCAATGATTAACCAAATTAGGAATCGCAGCCAATTTGTAGTCCCTAATTCCGTCATCAAATAAAAGCAGGAAACCAAGCCCATCACGGGTATCAAAGAATAATTCCGCAAATAACTGAAGATTGTGATGAAGATACAGAGGATGAAGAAAATAAGGTACGGAATCCGCGCCTCGAAGATAGTAAGTGTGGAGGCATCGGCGTGGTCCGCATCTTTCATCGTGAAGAAATTGTGGAAGAAATCAGGGAGATAAACGTACACCAAAAAGATGATGCCGAAGAAGAGCATCGGGACAATATATTTCCCATTAATGTAAGGCATCCGGAACTTGGTGCCGTCGGTTTTTTCTTGTCTTGGGATGACCAAAATACCGCCACAAACCAACACGAATGCAAACAAAGTTCCGATACTGCATAAATCTGTTACGAGGTCTGAATCGAGGAATAAGGCGGGGATGCCGACCATCATCCCCGCAACAATCGTCGCGAAGGATGGGGTTTTATATTTGGGATGTATCTTGCCGAACCGTTTGGGTAATAATCCATCGCGGCTCATGCTCATCCAGATGCGGGGTTGCCCGATTTGAAAGACTAATAAAACACTGGTCGTCGCGATAACAGCACCCAAAGCGATGCAGCCACCCAACCAATTCAGCCCTCTTTCATTAAAAGCACGAGCCAGGAAATCACCTACGTTTAATTTGGAATAATTCAGCATCCCAGTAAGTACCAACGCGACAAGAATATATAATATCGTGCATATTATTAAGGAATAAAACATGCCCCTCGGCAAATCACGTTGCGGATTCTTGCATTCCTCGGCAGTGGTAGAGATGGCATCGAAACCGATGTAAGCAAAAAACACTGCCGACACCCCTTTCATCACCCCACTGATATGATTCGGAAGAAACGGAACCCAGTTCGCAGGATTCACATAAAAGAAGCCGATGATGATCACCATCGCCACGATTAATAATTTAAAAGCCACCATCAGATTGGAGGATGTACGCGATTCTTTTATCCCAATATACACCAACGAAGAGATAAACATCGTAACCACCAATGCCGGTATATTCAGGATGAAAGGCATCGAACCGATATGCGGTGCGGAAAGCCATAATTCATGCAACGGTTTCAGGTCGGCCATCGCATTCAGGTCGTCTGCGGTAGGATTTAATTTGGCGATTAACTCCAAATAATGCGCACTGCCATTCTTCACCGCGAGGAAACTGTTGGAAAGGAATCCCGGGAGATGTATGCCGAGATTATTCAATAAACTGGAGAGATTGCTGGACCAGGAAATCGCGACCGTTACATTGCCAATGGCATATTCCATGATTAAATCCCAGCCGATAATCCATGCAATCAATTCACCGAAGGCTGCATAAGAATAAGTATAGGCACTTCCCGAAACAGGTATCCGCGATGCAAATTCGGCATAACACAATGCAGAAAATCCGCAGGCGATGGCGGTGATGATAAATAATATGATTACTCCCGGACCACCATCGAAGCATGCCTTGCCAACGGTACTGAATATCCCCGCACCAAGGATAGCAGCGATACCCAATGCCGTTAAATCACGGACATTAAGCACCCGATTCATGGGCAAATGTTCGCCTTCGAGCTGTCCTTTTTCTATTTGCTTGGTGATGCTTTCGATGGTTTTCTTTCGGAAGAGTTCTCTGAAATTCATGGTGGAGTTATTTGGATTAGTAGGATGGCAAAAGTAGCAATTGGTTCATAAAGTTTAATGGAATGAAGACCAATCTTCGGCATAGCGAAACCCTTTCGGCTTGTACTTTTCTAAGAATCTTTAGACATCTCGCCCAATATCATGCGGCATTACGAAAATTTTTATTAATTTTGCCCCTTAATAATTAAACTAATATTCGTAATAATGAAAACAATTAATACCCTCCTTTGCCTTGCAGTTTGCTGCATCTTTTTAACCTTTTCGACAACGGCTTCTGCCGCTGTAATAATCACTACCGGGACGATTACACCCTTGCATTATTGTCCGGGAGACAGTGTGCTGGTACCCTTTACCGTGTCCGCTTCGATGACGAACGGCAATATTTTTACCGCACAATTATCCAATGATACCGGACAATTTGCCACGCCGGTAGCTATCGGAACATTGGCGAGTACCAACTCCGGAACGGTGCATTGCATGATTCCTGGTGGTACATTCCCCAGTAATCGCTACCGGATACGGGTGATCGGCTCGAACCCGAATGTTACGGGTTCTACCTCGGTGGATTCTTTTATTGTTTACAATGATAATTTCACTGTGTCCATCGCGGCTTTTACGACGGCTACTTTTTGCTCTGGCGACTCGTGTGTTATTTGGAATGTTACGGGTGGAATATTCACTTCTTACCAATGGTATCGGAATAATATCGCCATTACGGGAGCCACTTCCGACCATTACGCCGCCACTTCCACAGGATTATATACCCTGCAATTAAGTACCCCTTGTGCTACATTTACCTCGGCATCAGGCGTGGTGGTTACTGTGAATCAAAGCCCCAATATGTCGGTATTAGGCGATACCATTATCTGCATTGGCGACCATTCGGTGTTGCAGGCTTATGGCTCTTATTCCTACTCCTGGTCGCCTGCCAATTCATTAAATCAAAGCAATACCTCGCAAGTGCTTGCAACGCCATCGGTTACCACGACCTATACCGTTACCGGAACGAATATTAATGGATGCACAGGCACTACGACTTATACTGTCCATGTGAACCAATTGCCGCATGTCCATGCCTACACCGCTGCCGATACGATATGCCTCGGAGCATCGGTTTTATTAACCGGAACGGGTTGCGATTTATACTTCTGGTCACCTGCCAATTCTTTGAATATCTCCACCGGAGATTCCGTGATCGCGACGCCTTCTACTACGACGATGTATCAGGTTATCGGGAAGAACAATTCCTGCACCCCGATCTCCGTAGATTCCGTCCTGGTAACAGTAGTTCCAGGCACGATACTGACCATTACCGGCACACCAGATTCGATATGTAATGGCGAAACTTCTACTCTCACGGTTACCGGTGCAAATAGCTATGTTTGGTCGCCAGGGATTTCATTGAATGATTCCACCTTATCTGCCGTGAATGCCAGCCCGAGCATCACTACGGCTTATGTGGTGAATGGCGACTTCAACGGCTGCCATGCCCTCGATACATTCGTGGTGAATATTAAGCCGGCTCCAAATATTATTATCAGTGGAGCCGATACTATTTGCGTGGGGAATTCTACGACGTTGACGGCGAGCGGTGCATTGAATTATGTCTGGTCGCCCTTCATCGGATTGGTGGATACGGTGAATGCTGCGGAGGTAGCGAATCCTACCTCGACGACGACCTATACCGTGCATGGATTAGGCACGAATGGCTGCATGGGTACTGCGACTTTCACGCTCGATGTGGATGCTTGCGCAGGAATTCATGAGGCATTAAATAATGGCTCTGCCATCACTATTTTCCCGAACCCTGCGAGCACGGTGGTAACGATTAATTTCATGCACCCTGCCGAATTAATTATTACGGATGTAGTAGGCAGAAAAGTGTATCAAGAATTGAGGACTAATTCCACCCAAGCTACGATTGACATCGCCAAGTGGAATAAGGGCATTTATTTTATTCAGATGATGAATACCGAGGAATCGGTGGTGAAGAAATTGGTGATTGATTAATAAATAACTTCCTGAACTCCGAAGATGAATATTTATACAGATAAAACGGGAATTCCTCGAAATAATGGTACTCTGCATGGAGTTACGGGTATTCGGGACGGAGTTACGGGTATTCGGCACGGAGTTACGGGGACTCTGCACGGGAGCAATTCCATACAATTTTCCATTAACCATTCTTCCATTCCAGAAATTTTTAGTAACTTTGTATCCTAAAATAAAATTTGAAACAATTAAAACTTAAATCATAAAACAATGAAGAAAATTTACACCAGTATTTTAATGCTCGCCAGCCTCCTGATCGGAGTCGTCGCGATGGCACAAACCAATGCCCCGAAAACATTAATCACCCCCGAGGTGTGGCAACAAATGAAGGATGCCAGACAATCTACCGATGGCGTTACGACCTTCGATGTGAATACCGCCCAAACGGTGATTCATCCCGTCGTGTATGATCCTGCCGCGCATAACCATGCCTCCAACCAATCGCAAACCACCAATCCTTGCAATTGTATGCAGCCTATTTATCCGCTTACCGGGATTGATAGCACGGGGTTTATGGTCGTGCCCGATACATACGGCAGTGCTCCATTATATTCTAATGACGATGGCTCGATGGCGCAATTGCAACTGCCGTTTTCCTTCTGCTTCTACGGAAATCATTACACCTCTTGCTATATTAATAACAATGGAAATATCTCTTTCGGCAGCCCTTACGGAACGTATTCTCCGGTAGGTCTTCAGGGTGCGTCAGAGCCTATGGTAGCCCCCTTTTGGTCGGATGTAGATACCCGTCCATCTACTTCTTGGGCGGTTCATCCTGCGGGAATTGTATTTTATAAAGTTACTCCCCATGCCCTGATTGTTCGTTGGGACAGCGTAGGATATTATGGAGTGCATTACGATAAATTAGCCGACTTTCAGTGTATCATCACCGATGGTACCGACCCATTAGTTCAGGGCGGGAATAATGTAAAATTCTGTTACGGCATCATGCAATGGACAACGGGAGATGCCAGCCAAGGGCATAATGGATTTGCAGATACCATCGCCAATCATGGTTCGCCAGCCGCTGTTGGAGCTACCGCAGCGAATAATACAGATTTTATTCAGTTTGGTTTATTCGGACATCAAGGCAGCACCTTCAACGGTCCGAATGATAATACTTTTCCCTACAGCGGAATATCTTGGTTACAAAATCAAACTTTCTCTTTCAGCACTTGCAGCGGCAACAATGTTCCTCCGGTAGTAGTCGGTTTGCAGTACTGCGATACCTTGCGGATGTGTGCTGGCGATACCTTGCAGATTCCTGTTCAGTTCCAATCGCCGGAGGCAAATCAAATTACCCATGATACCGCATGGTACACCGGTAGCGGCTTCTCGGTAATTTATGACAGCACCGGGAATGTATCCTCCATGTTGGTTCAGATTATTGGCGATAGCTTAAACTATGGGCATAATACCCTCACCTTCCAAGCCACCGACAACGGCTCTCCGGTAGGGATTACAGTGATTACAGTGGATATTTTAGTGGATTCATTCAATGCCCCTCACCCTGTTATTAACCCCATGAACCCTACCACCTGCGCCAACCTCCTCGATTCTATCTGGGTCGTGAATCCACAAAACTATACCTTCTTCGTCTGGAGTAATAATGCCATTACCGATACCATCTTCGGCGGTCCCGGATATTATTCCGTTACCGTTACCTCCCCGAATGGTTGCCGAATGTCTGCCCGCGATACCATCGGTGTTTACCCTGGTTCTATCCCCGTTATCAATGGTCAGCTAACCCATTGCCCGGGAGATTCCAGCACCCTCTCCGTGAATGCCGGTTATGTATATTATCATTGGGATAATGGAGATTCTACCAATGTCATCCACGTAGATACGGGTACCTTCACGGTTACTGTTCAGGATGTGAATGGCTGCATCGGCACTTCCCTCCCCGTAACCGTTATTGCGACCAGCGTCATCCCGACCCTCACCGGAACGCCTCATGTTTGCGGCAATGATACCTCCCATTTAATTATTGCCCCGAGCTTTAACTCCTACCAATGGTCCAATGGAATGACTACCCAAACAGTTTGGGTACATGGCGGAAACTTCATCGTTACCGTTACAGATACCGCAGGATGCGTGAATGTAGATTCCTTCAAGGTGCGCCAAACAGCTAACCCAATTCCTGTCATCAATGGCGACACAGTCTTCTGCGGAACCGACAATGTTACCCTGAATGTTACCCCAAATGGAATGACTTCTTACTCCTGGTCAAATAGTTTCAACAGCCAGTCAGGAGTGTTCAGCGGAGGCTCTTATCGAGTTACCGTTACCGACACTTCCGGATGCGTAGGCGTGGATAGTATTCACATTCAGCAGCACCCCCGCCCAACCCCTTCTATTGTTGGTGATTCCACCTTTTGTTCTTACGACAGTACCCTCCTTTCCGTGGATTCTGTCTATGCCCAATACCTTTGGAATATCGGGAATACCACCCAATCCATCACTACCAATACCGCCAATATCTATACCGTAACCGTTACCAATCAATACGGATGTACCGGCACTTCCCTGCCATTCAATACCACGGTTTATCCTGCGCCACATGCCCACTTCAAGGTCGTTACCGATAGCGTAGGTCGCCCCGATACCATCATCCATTTTTATAATATCTCTACCGTCCTCGCGCCTTGGATTAACGAATCATCGTGGTGGAGTTTTGGCGATGGAAACACCAGCACCGAATTCAATACCACCCATATTTTCCAGACCGACGGAACCTATGCCATTGAATTGATAACAACCACCAACAAAGGCTGCAAAGACACGGCTTACGACAAGTACGTCATCCAATCCGTGCCCGTCATTGCCCCCAATGTCTTCACCCCGAATGCCGATGGAAGAAACGACGATTTGGTATTCCAAAACCTATGGCAATATTCCCGCTCCAGAGTAGAAATATTCAACCGTTGGGGAAATAAATTATACGACAATGCCGATTACAAAAACGATTGGCAAGGCGACAACAACCCCGATGGAGTTTATTATTACATCCTCCACGTTGCCGATTTAAAAGGCACCATCATGTACGGCTGGGTCGAGATTCGAAGAGACAATAAATAAAATAAATACCCCTTAAAAAGAAAGCCTCCCGATAACTTATCGGGAGGCTTTCTTTTTTCCTTTAATTCAATGAAAATTTATACCGCCACCATCGCCACATGCACCGTGTGAAACACATGAACATTAATCACCACATCCACCAAAGTAACCGGAAGATAGCCCGTCTTCGTAAACCGAATAGTATAAGTTCCCGATGCGAAAGCTGGCGACCGAAACTTACCATGCGCATCGTTCGCGAAGCTCAAATCCAAAGCATCAATATGTATCGTAACCCCATCCAATGGCAGTTCCGCGACACCTGTAAAAACATTCCCCTTCACACCCGAACCGCCACCCGCAGCCACTATTTGTTTGATTTCTTCTATCGTGAATAAATCCATAAAAACTTCATTACCCCGAGCTATCGCGATGCCATCCGGACAAATAACTTTCGTAGCCTGATGCCACAAATCATTTTCTGCCTGCATCTTCGACGTTTGCCCCGCAGGCTGCGCACTTTCATCCGTTACGAAGCTCGAATATTTATTCGCAAACGCATTTTTCCCAGCCAAAAATGTCGCCAAAAAAGCATGAGGCATATTTAATCCCGCCTCCAAGGCAGTATCGTTATCCAATAAAAATTGATTCCCCAACCGATTCATCTCCTTCACACTCGCCCAATGGTCATTACCTGCATCGTGATAATAATTTTTTCCCGCTACAATTAATTTCGCCTCAAGCACCAAAGGGTCGGTCCAAGTGGATGCCGCATACCGCTCCAAATCCATAAAATTAAACATCGAAGTATCTCTTAACGGACCCATCGCGATACGTTCTTCCTTCGCCAAAGCATCCCGTTGAGCCTCCGTCGGCATACCCTCGGCAGCCGTAATGGCAGCATCAAAGGCATCACAATAGGACACCATATAGAAGCCCTTATAGGCTTCAAAATTAGTTCGCTTATTGCGAAGATTCGTACCAATCATTCGCAGAACTAAGTAGAGTGTTTCGCGAGACATTTTATATTTTGGTTTCATAATAAATTACTTTTAATTAAGTGGCAAAAATATAATAAAACTGGGAATAAAAATTGGGGAGGAATAATTAAAGAATAATAGAATTCCGAGTCCCGATGAATATAATCCGAGTCCCGATGAATATAATCCAAGTCCCGATCAATATAAACCAAGTCCCGATGAATATAATCCAAGTCCCGATCAATATAATCCGAGTCCCGATGAATATAACCCAAGTCCCGATGAATATAATCCAAGTCCCGATGAATATAACCAATGAAAAAGCCGTTAATTATCGCTGAATAACGGCTCTTAATCCTAATAAAAGGAAGGAATAAACTTTTTAATCAACCAATTTATCGCGTTCTTCTTTGCGCTTTTTGGCTGCCTTTTTCAAGCCATCTATCTCTTCTTTGAATTTGTCAATCTTCTGCTGAATTTCTTCTTTTAATTTATCCGCATTCTTCGACTTCCCGAAGAAAAGAATGTTGTTTTCCAGCACCGCGAGTTCTTTTTCGATGTCCTTAATCTTATCCTGAACGCCGTAAGGTTTCGGCTCCGATCTTTCAGAACCTCTCGCGGAATCGCTCCTGCCGCCGCCACTGTTTCTGGAAGAATTATCTCGGAAACCGCCGCCCGTGTTGCCTCCTTTGCCTCCCGATTTGAAGTTCCGGCTGCCTTCGTTCGTGTATTTTACAATACCCTCGAACTTCTTATCCACTGCGTCGCGGTATGCCTTATTAATACGTTCCTTTTCCTTGAATGGCACAAATTCGATGGACATCCACTCGTTCTGAAACTCCTTCAAAGCCGCGATGTTATCCACATTGTCCTGGCTTATCAGATAATTCTCAATCCTCGAAACCAATTCCTCTTTCAATTTCAAATTCTCACCTTGTTTTTCATCCTGCCCACCGAAATGATTTTTCTTGTTTTCGTAGAAGGTATCTTGCGCAGCTTTGAATCGTTTCCACAATTTATCACGATGGCTATCCGGCACCGGACCAATCGTCTTCCACGTCTCCTGCAACTTCCTCATAATGTCGCCGGTATCCTTCCAGTTGGTGCTGTTCTTCATCGCTTCGGCTTCGTTAATGATGTCAGTCTTTAGTTGGATATTATGACTCATGTTTTGCTTCAATCCTTTGAAGAAGGTATTCTTATCTTCATAAAATTTGTTCATCGCATCCTTGAATTTCTTCCAAAGAGGGTCGCCTTGCTCTTTCGGAACATGTCCTGTTTTCTTCCATTCCTCGAGGCATTTCTCCGATTCATCGGTTGCATCTTTCCAATCTTTTAATTTGGCATAAGTACCATTCGCGATGGCTTCCATTTTCTCGTACACAGCAACTTTAGCATCCAGATTGGCTTTGAATTCATTGTCTTTTTCATTCAAATATTCCTTTGCTCTGTCATAAACCTTATCGCAAACGGTCTTGAAGCGTTCCCAGATGGTATCTTGCAAATCTCGCTTCACCGGACCGATCGTTCTCCATTTTTCCTGAAGCATTTTCAAGCTTCCAAGCGACTTCTTGATAGATGGCTCCATCAATAAATCTTCCGCTTTTTCGCACAGTTCCGTTTTCATATCAAGATTCTTTTTGTGATCCAAATCGCGGAATTCAAAATTAATCTTGATTACATCGTAGAACTTGTTCATATAATACTGGTAGCTCTTCCAAAGGTCTTCCATATATTGCTGCGGAACATGCCCTACGGCTCGCCATTTCTGTTGCAATTCATGCATCGTTTTCAGCGAAAGGGAAACATTGGGTTCGTTTTCGAGCAATTGTTTCAGCTCTTCGATGATCTGTTTCTTTTGCTCATGGTTTTCCAAAAGTTGTTTTTCCAATTGCTTTTTATGTTCAATCCGTTTGTGATTAAACAGATTCATCAAGCCATCGAATTGCTCATCATTGGCATCCTTAGCCAACGAAAATTCTTCCTTCTTACCGCCACTTTCAAAGAATGCTTTTAACCGAGCATCATACTCGTCTTTAAGCTGAAGTTGGTATGCCGTCTTGATGTCCTTCACCGATTTCTTGACCGATTCAATATCATCTGTGGTCAGCACCTCCTCCAATTCTTTTATCAGTTCCGTTTTATTCATCAACGAATAATCTTTCTGATTCAGGGCATCCAATTTAGCCTCCACTTCATCGTGTTCTTTGGCGGCTTTAGGCTCTACAAATTCCTTTTCTACAAGGTTTGGTTCGTCCTCCATGCTCGCAACGGGAGGGGCTTGTACGGCGACAATTTCTTGTTCCGCAGCCTCCATCGGCGCAGGGGTCGCCTCCGCGACAGGTAAATTCTCTTCATGGGACGATCCTTCAATCTTTTCTTCCATGTTTTCGATCTTGTTGTTCTCTTCTTCCGAAGCCATCTTTTCTTCTGTATTCATGGCGCAAATCTACGGAAAGTTTCGGTAATCAAAAGCATTTCTGTTTTATTCTATTAGATTTAACATCTTTTTGCTATCCATTTCCAATTCGTATTGGCATGGAAATATCCTTTTTCAAAGTACCCTTATCCGGAATAAAATCGCCATGATTTCATTTCATGGTACTTTTATTTCATTTCAAAGTCCCGTGATTTCATTTCATGGGACTTTTATTTTGGTTGAGTGTACTTTAATTTCATTCATTAGCATCATACAATACCCGCCAATTTCCTTACTTTGCCCCATGAATTATTTAACAACAGAGAACCTCACGAAGTCCTACGCCGATGAGTATTTATTTAAAGACCTTACATTAGGAATAAGCAAAGGGCAGAAGGTAGCATTGGTGGCTGCGAATGGAACGGGCAAGACAACCTTGATGAAAATCCTTGCCGGCAAAGAAGTTCAGGATGCCGGGACAGTAACATTCAGGAAAGGAATCACGATTGGTTTCCTGGAGCAGGAACCTAATCTTAACGACAACGATACCATCTGGGAAACCTTATTCAAAGCGGAGAATGCGATGATGACTGCGGTTCGGGAATATGAATTATTGATAGAAGATCATGGCAATCAAGACCTCCTTCAAAAGGCAATGGATAAGATGGATTCCCTACAAGCCTGGGACTATGAAGCTCGCGTAAAACAGATTCTCGGAAAGCTCGGTATTCATCATCTTTCGCAGAAGATAAAAGAACTATCAGGAGGGCAACGGAAGCGTGTGGCGATGGCAAGAGTCTTAATCGAAGAACCTGAATTATTAATCATGGATGAACCTACGAATCACCTCGATTTACAGATGATTGAGTGGCTCGAAGATTATTTGATTGACCTTAATAAAACGATCCTGTTAGTTACCCACGACCGTTATTTCTTAGAGAATGTCTGCAACGAAATCTATGAATTGGATAATGGAAAACTCTATACTTACAAAGGAAATTATTCCTACTTCCTCGAAAAGAAAAACGACCGTGAAGAGCGTGAGAATACTGAATTGGGCAAGTCAAAGAACCTCTACCGCAAAGAATTAGAATGGATGCGTAAGATGCCCAGAGCACGCGGCACAAAGGCGAAATCGCGTGTGGATGCTTTCTATAAAGTTGAAGAAAAAGCAAAGCAAAACTTCAATGAGCAACAGATGACTTTGGCAATAAAAATGTCCCGCCTCGGCTCTAAGATTCTCGAAGCCCGTCATCTTAACATGGCGTACGGCGATAAGAAAATCATCCGCAAGTTCACCTACGTCTTTAAGAAAGGCGACCGCATAGGCATCGTAGGACCCAATGGTACCGGCAAGACTACGCTCCTTCGCCTCCTCATGGGTCAGATTGAACCCGACACCGGTAATGTCGAAATGGGCGAGACTGTTGTCTTCGGCTACTACTCCCAAGACGGCTTACAACTCAAGACCGACATACGAATCATTGATTATGTAAAGTCCTTTGCCGACAGCATTCCTTATGGCAACAAGGAGCATCTCACAGCTTCGCAATTCCTTACCTACTTCCAGTTTCCGCCAGCCAAACAACACACTTTTATATCCAAACTTAGTGGAGGAGAAAGGAGAAGATTACATCTTTTATCTGTCTTAATCAAGAACCCAAACTTCCTTATTCTCGATGAACCCACGAATGATCTCGACATATTATCCTTAAATACTTTAGAAGACTTTCTTTCGCAATTCGGAGGTGTCCTGGTGATCGTTTCACATGACCGATACTTCATGGATAAGCTGGTAGATCACCTCTTTGTATTCGAAGGCGAGGGCGTGATAAGCGATTATCCCGGCAACTACTCTGACTACAGAACTCATGTAGCGATGAAAGAACAAAAGGAAAAGCAGGAGGAGAAGACCAAACAAATAGTAATCAACCAAACAAAGGAAACAGTAAAGAAGAAAGCGGGCTTCAAAGAGAAGAATGAGTTTAATAATCTTGAGAAAGAGATCTCCGAACTTGAAGCCAAAAGAGATTCTCTCACAGCTCAATTAATAGAAGGGAAAGGCTCCCACACCGACTTCGCCAACTGGTCCAAAGAACTTGATGCATCAGTAAAAGCATTAGAAACAAAGACCGAACGCTGGATGGAGCTTGCAGAAATATTGGAGTCATAAATTCATTCTTCGGGAAAGAACCGCTTCGTTCTTTTCTCCATCTCTGCGGCAATTACCTTGCCGTCTTCACCTTGCTGTTTGAGCTTTTCTATAATATTATGATAGCTCTCTATATCCCTGTCTTGGCTTAGTTTGAAGACGGTATCGAGTTCAATTATTTCTATTTCGAAGGCTATGATTGCTTTCATTAATCTATGGGTATAATTGGTGGGAAGGTTGTCGAAAATGGTTGCTGAATGTGGGTTATTATTTTCGAAATGGAGGGATGTTTTCCGCAGCATCTCTATCAATTCATCATACTCCAGAAACCTCATAATACCATGGGCGTGGATGCTCATATAATTCCATGTAGAGGGTGTATGGGGATTGCTATACCAAGTGCCGCTCACATAGATATGATGCCCCGTGAAGACCGCAAGCACATTGGGATTGTGGGCAAAGGCTTTGTGATGATCGGTATTCTTCATGAGATGCCCACTCAATATTTTCTTTCCATCCCGTTCTTCAATAAACAGGGGAACCTGTGTAGCCACAGGCTTGTTCGCGGCATCACATCCACTTAAAAAAGCAAATGGATACCGCGCAATAAATTCTTTAATAACCTCTGGATTTTGTTCCTTGTGGTAGGGTAGATTGTACATAACAATTAAGATTTATGGTCGGCTAAAGTACATAATATTTCATTCATACCATCTATCTTGTATAATTTCTTCTTTTTGTGTGGGAGACCGAATTATTAAACCTGAAAGTAGAAAAACCTTTCAGGATTGCGAATCAGAAATATTGGAGTCATAAAGGGTTTAAAGTATATAATTATACAAATTAAAAATTATATCCTAACAAGCAATAATAAGACTTCAACGAAGAAATTAATTCAGGAAAAGGAGACATCCCGTCCCCCCTTTCATGTCGGATTTCAAAACTAAAGTGTCGAAGAGAAACACCCGCACCTACCAAAAGGGCAATTTCGAGATCTCTCCCACTAAAAATTAATGTATCAATATTATGAGTAGGTCCCTTATAATTTGTTGTTCCGACAACTCTATTCTCATTTTGTATTGCATAGGAAGCGGATGCTCCAAAATTGACAAAGAAATCCGTTTTACCTGTTCTTATAAAAGCATATCGGTACATGAAATCTGATTTCAGATACTTCAAATTGAAAGTATAAGTTGCATTATTGGTTGGGTACTTGAACGATTTCAGGTTGTCCATCGTCCCTGAAATATTGATCGTCTTAAACAATAATTCTGTATAGAAAATATGCCGTTGAAAAGACTTTTGAATAGGTATCGTATAACTCAATCCAAACGTCCCCATAACAGAAGGTTTCCATAGCACTTCCTGCAAATAATAATCATCCGCTAATCCCGAAAAGGAAAGATTAGTACTACCTATTCCGGCAATAATGCCGATACGATAATTCGATTTTTCTGATGGCTTGATATAGGTATTTTGATCTGAAGAAAAACATTTATTATACTTAATAACAAGTTCCGTCAAGTCGCTCTCATTATATCCAGCCTTAGTTATAACATCAGCAATCTGACTGCAATCACTCATCAAATATCTTAATTGAAATTTATATCTTTCTACAGTATGTAGTTCCTTACTGTATAATCCGGTTGACAAATATTTTTGAAGAACAATTTCAGTCAAAGTATCTGTGTCCTTCTTTACAAAAAAATGTTCTTTTCCTGTTTCATCTTTCTGAAAATAAAGACTCATTCGCCCAAGTACCAATATATTCAGGAAGACTTGCTTGGTAACTGTCCTGAATTTAACAGTATCGTTTTTATTAAAAAACATTAACTTATCAATGCTTAACGAAGAGATATCCATCACCACTTTTTTACTGGTATACAAATATTTTCCATCAAGCCCAAATCCAGAAATACTATCGGGAGTATATCTTTTTAAATCAGAACTATCTGTGTTTGAAAACTCAATAAAGTTCGGACTGATGTCCCAGTCTTTATCCCTTATTTTCCCTCTCAATGTATCGTTGGATTTTGTTAAAATAAATCCTGAAGATAAGGTGCTCTGAGCATAAATCATTTGTTGAAAAAGAATAATACAAAGACAGACCGCGCCATATTTCATGCCGCCAAAACTACATAATATTTCATTCACACCAAGTATCTTGTATAATTTCTTCCTTTTAGAAGAGGGTAGATTCTCCTTTCAGGGGCTAATAAAATCCCCCTTCCCCAAGGATACTACACCCATGAATCCCGTCGATCGCAAAGGTGCAAGCCCGAATTGCAAAGGTATACAGGCGTTTCTTATTTCGAACAATTTACAGGTAAAAAGAAGGCTGAAATCTGGAAAGGGTGGTGTTTGAGCAAAATCCCTAGGTGTTTGAAGAGTTTTCCTAGTAGTTTTCGGTTTTCTACTAGGAGTCCGAGGAGTTTTCCTAGTAGCTTTCGGTTTTCTACTAGGAGTTTTCTGTTTTCTACTAGGAGTCCGAGGAGTTTTCCTAGTAGTTTTGGGTTTTCTACTAGGAGTTTTCGGTTTTCTTCAAGGGATTTTATGAAAACTACTAGGTTTCCAAAAATGAAGTCTCCCGCTGGTAGGGATTTGTAATCTCATCGCTATTCGTTTTATGATTGCGACCCCTTGGGAGCAACAATAAAACGATGATGAGTAACATACTCACCAAGGTGGAAAGGGTCTTTATTTCACGCGGGTCGAGCGTTCCAATTCCGTCTTTAGTATTTGGAAATATACATTACAAAAGAAGTCTGCTAATTTCTTTCCAAGATTTTTCTAAATTTGCCGCGGGTAAGTCAAATAAGGCAAGCTCGCGGAGAACCTCCCCAGGTCCGGAAGGATGCAAGGATATCTGCTTGAGCGGTCGGTATGGGGCTTACCCATTTTATTTTTTGAAAACCTTCACTTCCAAATCATCAAAGTAAAGCGTTTTTTTATCTTGATTCCAGATATAAACTTTCATCAAATCATTAGCGGCGGAGCCATTAGGGATGCTTTTGGAGCCTACAATCTGGGCCCATTTATTGGGCTGATGCGTATAATCTTTTAAGGGCACGGAATACCAATCGGTCGCTTTTCCATTTGCTTCAAAGGTAATGACCATCGAGGCAATAGTATTGGTATCGGGCAGATACACCCAAACGCTTGCATTAACTATGCCCGCGGTGGATGAAATAGCACCCAATGTTTCGGTAATTCCCGGGCTGTATTCGGTGTTATTATCTAATTTAATGGAATGAGTTCCCGAGTGAGCAAAGTCTTCGGAAACCAACATGGAATCCTTGCCGACAGGTTTTATTTCCTCAAAGTCATAAGTCTTTTGATAAATGGTTGTTCGTTCCGATTCACCACTACTTTTTCTGGAGAAGAGAGTAATTTCAGAATTAAAAAATGAATCCCTTTCAACGATGTTAGGAAATTTATTTCTGATGATTTCATTAATAACAGGGTCGTGGTTAATATTAGACCATCCATAGACAAAGTATTGCGTGGAAGCCGTATCCACAACGGTTTTGAGCTTAGATATAAGAAGCGGATCGTTGATTTCATACAAGGCAAAGTCAGCCTTCTTGTCGAACTTCCTAAAATAATATTGAATATAATTAGGATGGAAAACATTAATGGTTCTTGTGATATTCTTCTCCCCATATTGTTCATTCCATTTGATCACATCTTGGGCTAATTCTTTAAATACAGCAAAGTATTGGGTGGAATAAAAATTGTTTCCGAAGATGGTACTAACCGTTATCACACTGCCTACTATCAGTATCAAAAGGATAGTCTTAATATCGTCCAACACATCGGGAATAAAGGAAAATATAAAAATCAACAGGAAGGGAAAGGAGAATAACAAGGTAGAATATTGCAAAACAGGGTTAATATGAACCGAATAATAGTAACCTATAACAAAGGGTAACAGAAACCAAAGCAACGTAATCACATGAAACTTCGACAACTCCAAGGTATGACGAAAGATAATAAAAGAAAAGATACAGATTGCCCACAACATATAAAACACTGCATCAGAACTGTTAAAACTATATTCAATATAGCTGCGGAAGAAGGTAGCCGTAGGCTTGCTTAACCAAGACCCAACGCCGCCATACGACATTTGTTGAAGGAAAATACCAACATGAGGAATGTATAAAAGAATGATAAGAACAGACGAAATAATATATCCTCTGGAATTGCTTTTATTAAGAAATAATAACCCGGTAAGACCAACAATTCCCGCAAACATAAAAGCAAAATAGTGAGTGTACATACAGGCGGAAGCAGAGAAAACAAATCCTGCAACATTCGTCTTAGAATCGGTGAAACTTTTGCTACGTTTTTGTTTGGATGGAAAGAGTATTAAGGTCCAGAAATAAACCATTGACAAAGAGAACAGAAGCCCCGGGCTATAAGGTCTCGCCAACTGGCTGTAGAGAATAGGAAATTGCAGGCAGGAAAAGGTGATAGCCACAAATAAACCCGTCGTTCTATTAAACCATCGCTCGGCAATAAGGTAGGTAAATAGGATAGCCCCAATCCCAGCGATGACAAAGGGAAACCGTACACTCATCTCGGATTCTCCAAACAACTTTATCCAATAAAAAAGAAACGTTTCGACACCAACAGGATGCCCATCAATACGCGCTCCCTTCGCTATCATCTCACTGAAAGAGCTATAGCCAGTACGGGTGATTGCACTCAATTCGTCATTAGATAACGACCAATTGTAGTAATTAAATACCCTCATTGCGCCGCCTATTATCAAAATAAAAAGCAGGATAAAGGCTTCTGTATTTCCCTTAGACTTATTCATTTAAATGCTTGCAATATCTTATTTCATCCGTTGGCGAATGGCTTCGTACAGCACGATACCGGCAGCGACGGATACGTTAAGCGAACCTAAATCGCCCACCATGGGGATGGTCATTGCGGCATCGCTGCGCTTGATGTATTCAGGAGAAATACCATCCTCTTCAGATCCCATAATGATAGCCGTAGGTATGGTAAAATCTTCTTCAAAATAAGTATTCCGAGCCTTCTCCGTACAGGCAATTACGCGAACTCCGCTGGCTTTTAAGAAATCTATAGTGTCCTTTAGGTTATGTTCGCGACAGACTTGCACTTTGTGCAAAGCTCCTGCCGAAGTCTTGATGGCATCTGCATTAATTTGGGCACCGCCTCGGAGCGGAATAATCAGGGCATCGGCACCGGAAACATAGACCGTGCGGGCAATGGCTCCCAGGTTGCGAACATCGGTAATGCGATCGAGAATCAAGAGAAGAGGCACTCTGCCGGCTTCAAAAATCGTGGGCAACACGTCCTCGATACTGTAATAAGTGATGCTGGAAATGAAACAAATTACGCCCTGATGGTTCTTTGTAGTCATCCGATTGAGCTTCTCAACGGGGACGTACTGAAAGTGAATATTCCGTTGCCTGACTAAGGTCTTTAATTCCTGAATCAAATCGCCGTTAAGGCTATTTTGGAGAAACAGTTTATCAATTTCTTTACCCGCTTTGAGAGCCTCGATTACGGGGCGGATTCCGAAGATAAGTTCATTCGTATTTGTCATTATTTTATCATTATTTTCGGTGTACAGAGCCACGTTTGGAAGAAGATTTTGGAGGTATCCATCATTCATTTTGATTTAGGTTGCAAACATACTAAGATTTAGGATATTGAGATGGCGGTGCCTGTTCGGAATTTCAGGATTCGGTTTCCAAATTTCCATATTGGGAATCATGAGTGAGTAAACCAACTGACAGGTAAGCGAGCATCCTCTTAGGTGGTTTACCCAATGTCGGGGGATAGGGGTTGCTATCTATTTAGATAGTGTTCACTATATCGCTAAATAGCGTTGCTATATTGCTAAATAGTTTTATTATCCCTGGAGATAGTGCTTGCTATGTCCTTAGAAAGCGGCGACATGTCTGGAGATAGTTTTTGTATGTTGGGAGATAGCGGCGGTATGTTGGGAGATAGTTTTTGTATGATGGGAGATAGTGTTGGTATCTCTGGAGATAGTTTTGCTATATCGCTAAATAGCGGCGGTATATCGCTAAATAGTGGCAGTATATCGCTAAATAGTGTTTGCTATCTCGGGAGATAGGGGCGGGATGTTGTGGGATGATATTGGTAAAGCTGAATTGTATTTGATGTGTTATCGGAGGGGATTTTTGATTTTCTATTCCGTATTTCATAATACATTTTTATCTTTGCGCCGCGATGTTAATCGTGAATTGGTGAGAAGTAATATTTAAAAACAAAAATTATATAATATGAAGTATTTTAATTTAATCGTTCTTTTGGCATTGTTGCCGATTATGGCGTGTACGAGCCAGACAAATATTGGGCGGATCGTTCCTATCAAGGGAGTCTTGACCAATACGAAACCTAATACTAAAATCTATTTCGATGATCTTGGCAATGAAGCGGCTATGACTATTGATTCGGCAGTGATTGATGCGAAGGGGAACTTTGCTTTTGCCCCAAGGATTGCGGAGGCGGGTTTTTTCAGAATCAGGATTGATCAACAGAACTTTCTGAATCTGTTGGTGGATACTTTGGATAAGGTGGAAGTTACCGGTAATGCTGATGTTTTGGGGCAGACTTATACGGTGAAAGGCAGCCCAACGTCGGAATTGTTGCATGATTTGAACATGGCGATTTCGTATTTTTATAAAGAGATAGACAACCTTCAAAAAACTTTTGATGAATTCCGCCAAAACCCTAATGTCAATGTTGATTCTTTGACGAAGACATTGCAGGCTAAGTATCTTGATATTGATTCTCGGAGGGGGGCTTTTACGCATAAGTTTATTGCTGATAATCCTACGTCTTTGGTTTCGTTGGCTGCTATCGGGAGCATTACTATTGAGCAGGATTATCCGCTGTATAATCAATTGGATAAAACGCTTTATCCTGCGCATCCGAAATCGAAATATGTGATGGATTTTCATATCAAAGTAACCGGCATGTTGAAGCTGAATGTAGGCGCGGTGGCACCTGATTTCGAGGCGAATGATCCGCTGGGTAAACCGGTTCGATTGTCATCCTACCGCGGGAAGATTGTGCTGGTAGATTTCTGGGCATCGTGGTGCGGACCTTGCCGTGCAGAGAATCCGAATGTAGTAAAGGCTTATGAGGAATATCATGGAAAGGGTTTTGAAGTTTTGGGTGTTTCTTTGGATAAATCGAAAGAGAAATGGGAGCAAGCAATTATGGCAGATGGCATGAAATGGAGGCAGGTAAGCGATTTATCGCAGTGGAGTTCGGCAATTGCGAAGTTGTATAATGTAACTTCTATCCCTACCAACTTTTTATTGGATAAAAATGGAGTTATTATAGGCAAGGGATTGCGAGGTTCCGATTTGGACAGGAAGCTGGATGAAATTTATAATAAATAATTCTTAAAAAGAAAGCCACGAGTCTTGATATATAAGATTTGTGGCTTTTTTTATTTGATATGAGATACTCCCTTTCGATATTTTTTTTCATTCTGATTGGGGTTACCAATTCCTTCTCTCAAGTACTGTATTTTCAACAAGAAGTTCGCTATACCATCAATGTTTCATTGGATGATGTGAGGCATGAATTGAACGGTAATGAAACCTTTGAATATATTAATAATTCTCCTGATGAGTTGACCTATATATATATTCATCTTTGGGCGAATGGATATAAGGATAATACGACTGCATTGAGCAAACAATTAGTAGAGAATGGAACTACCAGCCTCTACTTTGCAAAGGATGAGGATCGGGGATTTATTGATCAATTAAATTTTAAAGTCAATAACGAATCAGTTAAATTGGAATACGATTCCTTGAATATAGACATTGCGAAAATTGTATTGAATAAACCCTTAAAGCATGATGAATCTATTACCGTTTCAACTCCATTCCATGTAAAGATTCCGGTGGGAGAATTTTCAAGAATGGGGCATATTGATCAGGCATATCAAATATCTCAATGGTATCCCAAGCCTGCTGTTTACGATAGAAATGGTTGGAATCAAATGCCTTATTTAGATCAAGGGGAGTTCTATTCGGAGTTCGGTACATTTGATGTGAAAATTACATTACCAAAGAATTATGTTGTGGGTGCAACTGGGGACTTGGTCAATGGAGAACGAGAAGAAAAATGGATGACTAACCTATCTGATTCAACAAAAACGATTACTGATTTTGGAAAGGATATGATGTTCCCTCCATCTGATAAAGAAACCAAAACCTTGCATTATCATCAGGAAAATGTTCATGATTTCGCTTGGTTTGCAGATAAGCGATACCATGTTTTGAAGGGTGAAGTTGCCTTGCCACATTCACAAAACAATGTAACCACTTGGGTCTTGTTTACTAATTTCAAGGCGAAGTATTGGATGAATAGTATTCCATACATTGATAGTGCAATTTATTATTATTCCCTGTGGAATGGAAATTATCCTTATCATCAATGTACCGCTGTAGATGGAGCTTTGAGTGCAGGTGGCGGTATGGAATATCCGAATGTTACAGTCATTGGTTCTGTTTCCAGCAGTATCGAATTGGAGGAGGTCATGATACATGAAGTGGGGCATAATTGGTTCTACGGAATCTTGGGATCTAATGAACGAAAACACGCATGGATGGATGAAGGCATTAACTCTTTTAATGAGTTTAGATATATGGATACTATGCACCCATTAAAAACGAAAGCAGATGTTGAGAGTTCACAGGGTTGGATAGAAAAGCTTCTTGGAATTCCCAGTTTAGACAGTCGTTCTTTGGCATATTTATCTTATCTTTTCAATGCCCGAAAAAATCTTTCGCAACCTATAGATTTGCATTCTGATGAATTCACCGAGCTAAATTATGCAGGAATGGTTTATATGAAGACTTGTCAGATTTTTAGGCATTTACAGAATTATCTTGGCAATGAAACTTTCGATTCTTGTATGAAAAGCTACTTCGATACTTGGAAGTTTAAACACCCTATGCCAGTAGATATTAAACAAGTATTTGAAAAGACAAGCGGCAAGAATTTGGATTGGTTTTTTAATGATTTATTGCTGACGGATAAAAAGATTGATTATAAAATATGCAAAGCAAAGGAGGATAAATCTACTAATAGCTTTACGATTAAAGTGAAGAATAATGGTGAAATGGTTTTGCCTTTTTCTATATCAGGGATAAGGAAAGATTCCATAATCAAGACCCGATGGTACGAGGGTTTTATTGGAAAGAAAACGGTTGATTTTTCTATTGGAGATTATGATTTTATAAAAATAGATGCTGAAGAGGATATCCCTGAAATTAACAGGAGAAATAATACTATTCGGACTCATGGTATATTCAAAAAAGTTGAACCGATAAAATTGAAATTCCTAATGGGTTTTGAAGATGCTAAAAGAACTCAACTGTATTGGACTCCTGTTGTTGGTTGGAATGAGTATAATAAATGGATGCCTGGAATTGCATTGTACAATACTTTTATTCCAGAAAAGAACTTTGAATTTTTCTTTGCTCCAATGTATAGCATTGGTATGAAAAGCCTTGTCGGTACAGGTAAAATGGAGTATAAATGGCATCCGAACCAAAGTATTTTCCAGTGTGTTAAACTTGGTGTTTCATCGAGGTCTTATTCTTACTTGCAAGATTTTGAAAGCAGTGCAGATGATGAAACATTTCACGATTTTAAATACATCAAATTACAACCTGAACTATCATTTGAACTAAAAAAACCTTATGCGAGAAGCCCTGTTGAAAGAAAAATTCTTTTGAGAGAAATCAGTGTATTGAAGGACATCTTAAATTATAATTTTCAAGAAAAAACTTTCAATAAAGAAGCCCTCATTTATCATGTTATAGAATTAAGTTACAAGATGAACAATATCCGAACTCTTGATCCTTATTCGTATCAGGCAAATGTTGAAGGAGGTTCAGGATATACAAAGGTTACTGGGCAATTCAATTATTCGTTTTCTTACAATAAAAAGAACACCAGTGCTGATGTCAGATTCTTCGTAGGGAAGTTTATTGATTATCACCCTCCGGTAGGACTTGACCCTCGTTTGAGCCTCTCAAGTATTTGTGGTGGTCAAGATTATTTGTTTGATAATACTTATCTTGGAAGAAGCGTTTCTGATGGTGCTATGGCAAGACAAATTTACATGCGCGATGGTGATTTTAAGACCGTAAGCTATGTTGGACAGACCGATAATTGGCTTGCAACGGTTAATACAGAAGTGCCGTTGTTCGGGGCTATCAGTTTCATTCATTTGTTTTTTGATGCGGGTGCTTATCGTTATACAAACGCGATTACTAATACACATAAGGCTGTCTCTTATGATGGTGGTTTTTGTGTTTCGTTATGGAAACATGTAGTTGCGGTTTATTGCCCTTTATTCTATTCTGATGACATAAAGAATACGTTGCAAATAAACAAGAAAGATGACTTCGTTTCTAACATTCGTGTGGAATTAAACATTGATTTTTTTAATCCCGTTAATCTTTTGAAAAGAATAACCTTTTAAGCATTAATGATGAGTACTAAAAAGATATATTTCGCCTCTGACTTTCATCTTGGCGCACCTGATTATACTACGAGTCTGGAGCGGGAGAAAAGGATAGTGATGTGGTTAGAAGAGATAAAGAATGATGCTGAAGAAGTCTATCTTGTGGGCGACTTATTCGACTTTTGGTTTGAGTACAAAACAGTTGTTCCGCGCGGCTATGTGAGGATATTAGGAAAGATAGCGGAACTTACGGACAGTGGTATTCCGGTACATCTCTTCACAGGGAATCATGATATGTGGATCTTTGATTATTTGCCTAAAGAAATAAATATTATTCTTCATCGCGAACCTATCGAAAGGGTGTTTAATGGAAAGAAGTTTCTTATTGGACATGGTGATGGATTAGGTCCTGGAGATACTGGTTATAAGTTCTTGAAGAAGGTATTTGCGAACAAACTCTGTCAGTGGTTATTCGCGAGGATTCATCCTAATTTGGGCATGAGCATTGCCAATTACTGGTCTCATCGCAGTAGGATATTCAATGAGACGCATGAGGAGAAATTCCTTGGTGATGATAAAGAATGGTTAGTAATTTATTGTAAAGAAGTGTTGCAGAAAAAACATTACGATTACTTTATATTTGGTCATCGGCATTTGCCATTAGATATTGAATTATCTGATAGCAGTAGGTACATCAATCTTGGCGAATGGTTTAAATCTGATTCGTTCGCTGTTTTCGATGGCGCGAAACTGTCGTTAGAAAGGTATCGAAAGTAGTCTTACTTTCTGTTACAAATCATCAATGTTTGTGGAAGCATCTCTTTCCGCTTCTACATCATGAATGAGGGTACTCATATTCTTTCCGAAAGAGTATATTTCACCAAGAGTAGCGGGCTTTTTGAAATGATGCTTGATTCCTAATCGCTGTGCAAGAAGGTTCGCATCCAATTCATTTAACGCTTTAAATTCTTTTCTTGCAATCAAGCGACCAGGACGAAGAAGCGCACTGTCCAACTTCTTTAAATCAACATTAAAAGTGCAGATGATTTGAAGATTCAACATATCATTCAGTAATCCATCAGTCATATTAAGAAGGTTGGTAACGCCTTGTATCCGCACCCCTTCTTGTCGTTTCGCAAGTAATGGTTCGGCATCTTCGATGAGAAGAACACAGTACTTTCCTTCGCTGGACCATTCCCTAATCTCTCCAGAAAGAAAGGTCATGAAAGCAGGTTCGGTCAAGTGATCAACCATATTAGGAGGCATGTATATTACTTCTTTATTACCATTTGCCATTTCTCTTAATAGATGGCGAATATAATATGTTTTACCAGTGCCAGGAAGTCCATGAAAGAGAACTAATCCCTTTGTACCTGTATTAAATCTTCCCATTAATTCTTTATGGAATTTCTCAAATCCATAACCATAATTAACATCAAGATCTCTGATTTCAAAACTATCATCCACATCATGTTCTATCATTGCAAAATTATTATTGCTCACTTCAATCATATTGATTGTTGGTTGATCGGGCTTTTTGGTATAAGTACAATAATCAATATATCGCGACAATTGTCTTTCAAAAAAATCATCTCGTTTTCCAGATTTTATACTTGGGCGAAGTAGCTGAATTTGGCTGGTATAGACATAGTCATGAACATGTTTGCTGATACTTCCTGGTATTTCATAGTCGTATCTGTTTTGCCCACCGAAATTATTTGCTGTTAGTATATATCCTTCCTGTGGAAATGACAAGGAATAACGAGCATAACTTTCACGGCGACCATTATATACAGTACAATAAGAATGAATTTCCTCTGAACCCATGTTATCCTTCAATTCTTCATAAAGTGCAAAAGGCTCAATGAAAGGTCCATGAAAATTAACTACTGATGGTGCTTCTTTAAAAGTAATAGCATAATAACGCAGCGGTTGGAAGTTCTCTGCTGATGTTTGTGCACCATCTACAAGCCATTTGGCATCCTCATTAGATAATTTATGCCTGTAGTTCTCGTCATCATCATCTTCCATTCGATCCTTTTTTTCTTCCATCTTTTCTACAGGTGCAGTTGTAATTGCATGGGTAAAAGGAGACTTGGAGATTGATTCATCATCAAAATAACTAATCTCCCGAACCTTAATATTTACGGGAAGTTTATTATACATCCTTGTTTTCTTTATCCAATTATTATGGCTGTCATTTTCTAATTCCTCTCTCTCTCCTGCTGCCAATGGATCAGGATTATAAGGCTCTCTGTATGGAACAATTAACTTCCCATCATTGTCATATTCATGAGTATAGGAGTAAGAATATTTTAAACTTCCATCTAAATTATTAACAGTTGTTTGAATACAATCGCCTTGTTTACTCAATTCATGTATAGTCCTTGTACCTTCATGCTTTCCGCTCACATCAAACGATTCAGAGATTGTTTCAAGCTCCTTTCCTTGCTCATTAAATTTAGCATGCGTCTGATGATGAAGAAAATCATCCTTCTGATATTGCAAACAAACTATTTGATTTCCCAGTTCATTATATTCTCTTACAACACGAGAATTAACTACATCCTCAACACCATAATAATGCAATTGACTTACTTCTCTTCCATCAGCATTGTATTCATGAACAACGCGGTAATGCAAACTGCCATCGGCATTGCGCGAAACAACCTCTTTCGGATTGCCTGCTTTGGTGAAAGTAGTAAGCGTAGTTCGTTCTAAAACATTTTTAATGAATTCAGTGTGTTCATACTCCTTACCATTCTCATTGTATAAATAAACACTATGTCCGCGAGTGCTGAACGATTGCTTTTTTATTTTATGCCCCTTTTCGTCGAAGGTAAGAATAGAATTGGTATTATGTCCCGAGTAATCAATCAGGATTTTCCCTTTAATAATCATATTATCCATGAGGTGACCTTTGTAAGTCGTCAACATAATTTCTTTTACCGGACCTAACAACATTTCAGTTTCCACATCGGTCGGCTTTGCCGCTACTGCGGGTGTTTCTGCTGCTTTACTTTCTTTTTTCTTTGCCATAGTATTACTATTATTGTTGTGTTATTCGTTCTAATTTTAAGCGCGCAAAGATAGGATTAAGTTTATAGGATAATGCGTTCCTATAAACTTAATCCCGTCTCGTCCTTAATCCAGCGTGATGTCTTGCTCGGTACACCATGGTGCAACCCCGCCTTTCTTGGTGATGCGACGACGACGGACATACGTTTTGATATCTATCGTCATCCCGCCTTTCTTATCTTTCGAGTACGACGTGCTTAATAAAGGCACCCATAATCTTGGCTCTGCCGGAGTGGTCGAAGATTCATGTTCATAAGTCGTTTTCACTTCTTTTCCATCTATCTTTAATACCAATGAATCCAGGATTATTTCGCCGGTAGCTCCTTGATAAATTGCGAAATCGGGCTTGTTGATAGTACCTGAAATTATTACTACCATCAGGCATCCTGTGATAATTTCATTGGTATGCAACTGATCAACCCGTGCGAGATTATTGACATAAGCAAGAGCCAAATCGAGCGATGCTTTCATATTCGCTTTGGCTGTTTTTAGTGCCGCTCCCGAGCCTACAAGTTTCAATACCCGATTCTGAATCGCCGTATTCATTGCCGTATTTCGCGTGATTAATAAGGCAAGCCCCGCGAAGGCGACCGTATAAAACCCCGCCGTATTCGCCGTCAATTCCGCAGCAATCCCGACCGACCGTGTGTAATATTCCACTATCTTTCTCGGCATCCCCAATTTGCCTTTTATTATTTTCACCGCCACCAGCAGGATGATGATCCGCCGCTCTTCGATACTTTCCAGAGCCATCCAAGTCCGCATCATCACCTTCTTCCCCGTCATCCCATGGAGCGTATCCATTTTCCGCGTTTCCGCTTTAATGGCACGAATCACTTCGTTACTCACTTTGTCTCCCTCAAAAAGACATTCCCGAATCATCGCCGATTCCTTTTGACTTTTGTTCAACACTTTTTCTCCTGCCTTGGGCAAGATGTTACTTTTCTTTCCTTTGGGAATCTTTGCAGACTCAACCTTTTTTACCTCTCCGGCTGCCTCAATTTGTCGGGCTGCCGTTTTACTTTCTTTTACTTTACTCATGTTATTATGTATTAAAAATTCTTATAATTTCATCGTTATCGGATACCATTTGAATGGAATAAT
>CAIMUP010000139.1 GCA_903844645.1 uncultured Bacteroidota bacterium | reverse complement strand
TGTAACATTGTAATACTTCCCTGTAACATTGTAGTACTTCCCTGTAACATTGTAGTACTTCCCTGTAACATTGTAGTACTTCCCTGTAACATTGTAATACTTCCCTGTAACATTGTAGTACTTCCCTGTAACATTGTAGTACTTCCCTGTAACATTGTAGTACTTCCCTGTGACATTGTAATACTTCCCTGTGACATTGTAATACTTCCCCGTCACTTTAGTAGTTTTCTCTGTTTTTAAACCCTCTTTTACGTTGTAAACACCATTATATAAGGAGTAAAAAACGGAATTCAGAGGGGAGAAAACAGAGTTTTCGGGGGAGGAAATGCCTTTTGACCTTGCTTTTACCAAGTATCCTGACAAGTAATCGCCCCTTCGCGATTTTCTGTAAGGATGCATCATCATTAATATATGCAACATGCAACCTTACATCAGCGCGAAGGGGCGCGGCTGTCAGGATGCTTGTTCACATTTCCCGACTGATGCCGAAATAGCAGCCGGAGAGGATGAATGTGGTGCGGACTACCAATAATAGGATGCCGATGAAAGATAGTTTTGCAAATACTATCTTTGCGGCGTTGAAAATGATGATGAAAACGAACCTTTTTACCGCTTTGTTTCTGATCTTTGCGATGCTGGCGACAGTCCGCGCACAGGATGCCGATACGGTCAGCGGTATCGTGATCAATCATTATGAAAACACGAAAAGTATCGCCGATCTGAACGACGTACCTGCTCTGTTTCGCGGCATGTCGAACGATAAGGCAAGGTCGTTAAGCGAGAATGAACTGGAGGTTGCGCAGAAGCTGAATTCGGAGAAGGCTACTGGCGATGCCCTCAACAAATTGGGCTTGGTATATCTCTGTTATAGCAAGCCTGCCAAGGCTCTTGAATATTTCGATAACTGTATGATGACAAGAAAGAACATGAAAGACCAAAAAGGCTTGGGTATAGTGTTCGGCAACATCGGTTTTGCATACAGTATCTTGGCGAAAAACGATAAAGCAATGGAATATTATAAGGTATCGTTGAAGATTCTGAAAGAAGTGCAGTATCCTACGGGCATCGCCATAGTGAATGATTTCACAGGACAGAGTTTTTATGCAATAAAGGACTATGAAAGTGCCATCGCGTCGTTCAAAGCGGCGCAATCCGCGTATCATTCATTAGGACTTGCAAAGGATGAAGAACGATTGAAGAAAGTAACAGAATTAATCGCCCAGAAAAGCGCAGCAGACAAACAAAAAGCAAATACCAGCGCGGGTGTTGACATAGATAACGATGAACAAGACGTAGTCAGGAAGAATAAAAGAATGGCAGACTATACTAATCCGCGACATCGGAAGGAAGCTGCAAAAGAAATCAAAAGTATCGAACAACTGACCACGGAAAGCATCCTGAAAACCGTGCAACTGACGGAAGAAGAGCTGCTAAAGAAGCTACATAAAGACTCTATCGAGATGAAACGCCTGAAACTTGAACACGATTCCAGCGATGTGAACCTATCGCAGTACGATGATTCGATAGCAGACGCGAAACGGGAGGAACAAATCGAGATGCTTCAAAGTAAGATAGATCATGCTAACAAAATGCTGTTAGCAAAGCAACTGGAAGTTAGTATAGTTGCGCAACAAAGAATCGGGTTTCTGCTGATAGCGGTGGTTTTGGTGTTATTAAGTTTGGTTGTTTACATCCGTTACAGGACCAAGAAGAAGGATTTCATAGAACTCAAACGGGCACACACGGAGCTTCAGGTAACACGCGACAAATTGATCGAAGCAGAGCAGTTTAAAGACCAGTTTCTTGCAAATATGAGCCACGAAATCAGGACCCCTATGAATGCCATCATAGGTGCTTCGAATCTGGTCTTGAATACTGAATTAGATGCCACGCAACTGAAGTATATGAAGGCAGTGAAGCAGTCATCGGAGAACCTTTTGGTGATCATAAACGACATACTTGACCTATCTAAGATTAAAGCTGGCAAGATGGAGTTCGAAAATATCCCGTTCCACGTGAGAGATGTGATAGAAGGTGTCATCACTACGCTTCGTTTCAAGGCTGAAGAGAAGGGCTTGTTGCTACATTCAACTATTCATGACGATCTTCCTCAAACCCTCGTGGGAGATCAGGTTCGGTTGAGCCAAGTGCTGCTGAATCTGGTGAGTAATTCCATCAAATTCACCGCTACCGGAAGCATCACCATAGATGTGAAACCGAAAGGAATGGTGGATGATAAAATAGCCATCGAATTCGCAGTGAAAGATACGGGTATCGGCATCGCAGAGGATAAGTTTGAGAAGATATTCGAGTCTTTTTCGCAAGCCAGCACAGATACTACGCGGCTCTACGGCGGTACCGGCTTAGGCTTGACGATTTCTAAGCAATTGGTTTCGTTACAGGGAGGAACAATCAGCGTTGACAGCACCGTGAATGTAGGAACTACATTTACAGTCATGATTCCTTACGCCGCCTTCAAAGGGGATGATAAAAATATGCGAAATTCTGATGCAAACAACCTCGGAAATGAGGCAATCAAGAACATAAGAATATTATTAGCCGAGGATAACGAAATGAACCAGATGATAGCGATAGATACCTTGGAGGCTTTGATAGAAGGCGTCGTGGTGGACGTCGCAAGCAACGGCAAGATAGCGGTAGAAAAGATGCAAGAAAACAATTATGACATTATTCTTATGGATGTTCAGATGCCGGAAATGAACGGATACGAGGCTACCCAGTTTATTCGCGAAGAAATTCCGTTTCCACATAATAAAATCAAGATAATGGCGATGACTGCCAGTGCAACGAAGCCGGAGATAGACAAATGTTTCAGCATCGGGATGGATGATTACATCTCAAAACCGTTTGACCCCGCCGATTTATTAAGAAAAATTACCGCTTTGGTGAA
Organism: uncultured Bacteroidota bacterium; assembly: GCA_903844645.1. Lineage (GTDB taxonomy): Bacteria > Bacteroidota > Bacteroidia > AKYH767-A > JABDAW01 > JABDAW01. Next base: position 46,343 of record CAIMUP010000139.1, on the reverse strand, counting down.
TGATAATAAGATTAACTAACAATTTTTAAAGATAAATATTATGGAGAACAAATTAACAGACCTCACCTTCCTGAAAGGATTGGCAGGAGGCGACAGCAGTAAGCTTTCGAAGTACATCAACATGTTTATTAAAGGCACGCCGGATGCTATGAACAACCTCGAAAAGTATTTAGCCGAGAAAGACTACGAATCGTTGCGGGTAACGGCGCATTCTTTGAAGCCGCAATTGGCGTATATGGGAATTAAATCCTTAGAAGAGACGATCAAGACCATCGAATTCAATGCCGGACACCAATTGAATTTGGATGCGATGCCTGATCTGATTGCGCTATTAAAAACTGAGTGCAACAAGGCAATGATAGAATTAGAGGATACCTTAAAGTCCTTGAATTCCTAAACAATTCCGCATAAAATTCCTGAAAAGGCGGCACAGCCTTACCAGACTCTTCTTCAGCAAAAGAAGATTTAGTCTGAAAGAGATCTAACAAAGTATCAATGCCTGGCAGGAGCGTGGATAGGAGAACCTTCCAGGTATTGTAATCATTAATCAGAGGAAGAATAATCTTCATCCTTTTATTGCTGCACCGCCAGAGCGGATGCAACCATAAAAGGATTATTAAACCTGAAAGGAGAAAAACCTTTCGGGAGTGTGCGTCATAAAAGGATGAAAGAATCTAAAGCTGAAAGGATAAAAACCTTTCAGGATTCGTGGTCATTAATTATAAAAGATGGTTTATATCATACATAATAATAAGGGAGGGTTACAAGCCGCAATCAAAAGGTTAGCAAGTTTGCCGAACTTGCTTGCAAGTTTACCGAACTTACGAGTAAGTTTGCTGAACTTACGAGTAACTTTGCCGAACTTACGAGTAACTTTACCGAACTTACGAGTAAGTTTGCTGAACTTACGAGTAACTTTGCCGAACTTACGAGTAACTTTACCAAACTTACGAGTAAGTTTGCTGAACTTACGAGTAACTTTACCAAACTTACGAGTAAGTTTGCTGAACTTACGAGTAACTTTGCCGAACTTACTTACCAGTGAATGTAAAACCTTACATTTAAGCCCTTCGCTTGTTCTCAATAATAGCAATAATAAATCATATTAAAATATAAACTATGGCAAGAATTAAAAAAGTATTAGTAGCAAGAGATTATGATCTGTCAACCTCTCAGGATTTATCGTCAGGATTAAAAGTAAAACCAAGGGAATTACTCCGATTCCCAAAGGAAACACTTTTGCCATCATGGTTTTTACTTTTTGCACCAGAGTTTCCATGTAAAATACTGTTGATAGCATTCAGGATACCGAGGGGAAAGTTCTCATTCCCTATAATATGCCTACTTTTGCCGTCCAAATAAAATTTAATAGCATGAAAAAAATAGCAGGACTCTTAATCGCACTCACCATTTTTGGCATTCATTCGATGGCACAAACGGCATTCATTACGAATAGTATTAGTAATACCGTGAAGGTAATTAATGTTGCTACGAATACCATTATAACTACTATCGTAGTCGGTGCCAGCCCTACGGGTGTCTCGGTTTCCCCGAATGGAACGAAGGTTTATATTGCCAATCGCGGCGTGAATACCGTGAATGCAATTAATACCGCGACGAATACCGTCTCGGCAACAATCACTGTCGGGAATCATCCCGATGGAGTCATCGTAAGCCCCGATAATAGTAAGGTATATGTTACCAATTCGTTTACCGGAACGGTGAGTGTTATCAATGCTTTTGTAGATACCGTTTCGGCTACCGTTTTATTTAATAATGGTACTTATGGTATCGCCGAAAGCCCTGATGGGAGTAGGGTTTATGTTACGGTTGTAGGAGTTAATGCCGGCGCTAATTCGGTAGCCGTAATCAACACCGCCGCAGATACCGTTTTGGCTACGATTCCGGTAGGAATTAACCCTTATGGCATCACCGTTAGTACCAATGGTAACAAGGCTTACGTTACGAATTTTAATGATAATACAGTAAGCATAATTAATACGATTACGAACACTGTTTCATCCACCGTTTTGGTGGGGAGTCATCCGTGGGGAATTTGCTCAAGCCCTGATGGCACTATGGTTTATGTAGCAAACTATAATGATAGCACGGTAAGTTTTATTAACACCTCTACGGATTTGGTTTCCGCTACTATTAACGTAGGATCAGGACCGATGGGTTTGTCCGTTAGCCCCGATGGAGCCAAACTTTATGTTACAAATTGGAATGAAAATTCGGTGAGTGTAATAAACACCGCGACGAATGCTGTTGTAGACACTATTGTTGTGTATCACGGACCAGTAGGCTTAGGGAATTTTATCTCTAATTACCCCGTTGTTACAGGCTTTGCGATGCATAGTATGGAATCGAAAGGTATTACTATTTATCCCAATCCTGCTACCGATATTATTACTATTTCTACCGAGGATAAAAACGTAAAATTATGCAAAATTTTCCTTCGCGATATACTTGGGCAATTGATACTAGAGAGTAACGAAATGATAGTGGATATAAGCAAGCTATCACCAGGGATTTACTGCCTCGAAGTCGTACTGGATGGAGAAAAAGTGGTGAGGAAAGTTGTGAAGATGTAGGGTTTTAAATCTTAAACAAATCAGACGTAATAGCATCGGCAACCAACTTGCCTTTTGTGGATAAATATAGATGATTCTTGTCAAGAATAATTAATTCTCTTTCCACAAAAACGGATGCTTGTTTCATCAAAAGTTCAAAAACTTCCTTACCAAATTCTTGTTCTATTTTATTAATATCCGTTCCCCATTTTGTTCGGAGCGAAGTGAGGAGGTATTCATTGAATTTCTGTTCCATTGTTAATGTTTCCAGCTCGAATGGAATGGTGTTTTCTGTGATGGATTTAATATATTCAGCGTTGTTAGAGACATTCCATTGACGCGTACTTCCATTGAATGAATGAGCCGAAGGACCTAATCCTAAATACTTTTCCCCCTGCCAATAGGCTGTGTTATGTTTTGAATAATTTTCGCCCTTGCAAAAGTTCGATATTTCATACTGCTCGAAGCCGTTTTTATTCATTGCCTCCAGCATTATTTCAAATTGATGAGAAGACTTTTGTTCGTCCACATCTGGCACTTTCTTTTGTAGAATAAAATTTGCTAATGCAGTCTTAGGCTCCACCGTCAAACAATAGCAGGAAAGATGCGGAATACCCAATGAATAGGCAGTTTCCAGATTATTTATCCAATGGTTATCGGATAAAGTTGGTGTGCCATAAATCAAATCTATCGTGATGTTATCAAAGCCAACTTCTTGTGCATTTGTTATACATTGAATCGCTTCTTTTGCATGATGTGCACGGTTCATAAATCGTAAATCTTCTTCAAAGAAGCTCTGTATTCCGATGCTTAATCTATTCACTGAAGCAGCCTTCAATTCCTTCAATTTATATATTGATAAATCGTCGGGGTTTGCCTCCAAAGTAATCTCGGCATGTTCATCAATATCGTAATGAATATGCAGATCCGAAATCAATTCTGACAACTCTTCTCGGCTCAATAACGATGGGGTTCCTCCACCGAAGTAAATGGTATTAATCTTCTCTCCTATCAGGTAATTTTTTTGCAATATTATTTCCTTCTTTAATGATAAAATAAAATCATCTTTCATCTTCATCGAGGTGGAAAAATGGAAATCGCAATAGTGGCAAGCCTGCTTGCAAAAAGGGATGTGGAGGTAGATACCAGCCATTAAGTAATGATTAATTAATTCTTGATAAACCTTCCGTGCTGGTTTGTATTTGATAAATCATTACCGATTATTTCATAAAAATAAACACCTTTGTTCCAGTTTGAAATATCAATTTTAGTATCCCTATCGGTGATAATTTTTTTATCAATTATACTACCTAAAACATCGGTAATAATTAAATGGTAGGGCTGATTAATGATTTGCGAGTAATGAACAGTTACCGCACTGCTGGCGGGATTGGGGAAGATGCTGAAGTTGTTTTCAGATTCAATATTCTTAATCCCGGTACAAGTTATTACATGAATAAAATAGTATCCGCTATCGGTTCCGAAGGTATTTGTTGCAATCATTTTTGCAAGGTAAGTGCCTGCATTATTATAACAAATCAAAGGAGGATGTTGGAGGGCAGAAGTGCCCGGACTTCCTCCTGGAAATTGCCAACTCCAACTCGTAGGGTCATTGCAACTCGCATCTTGAAACTGAACACAATTCCCAGCACAAATAGTATCTGTAACGGGCATGGTAGAAATGTTTGCGGCTGGCTTTGTACATAGCGTTACATCTATCGAAATCCAAAAACTATCTACCCCGGAAGGGCTGGTAACGATTAATTTTATCACATAATTTCCCGGAGTAGAAAAGCAGTAGGTCGGATTCGTTTGGTGTGACGAATCATTAATTCCTGAAAGACTTTTAAAGGTCCAAAAACTTGTAAAAGTATCCGTCGAGGTGGAGGTATTCAGAAACCCGATGCACTTACAATTACAAATCGTATCCTGCAATTCATTCCCTATAGAATTAAACGAAGCGACGGGCTGGGCGACGAGCATTCCATTCATCATCAAAAAAAGGAGGGCGGCAAGGATATTAATTTTGTTCATTGTTCAATAATTTATTTGTTCAGGATATTTTAATAAGATGCGAAATTAAGGAAATGGGATGACATGACAAAATTTCTGCATATATATAGGGGTGTAAAAGTTCTCTTTCCAGCCGTTTTAGTTCAATGCCGGCAAAACCTAATTAGGTTTTCGGCAAACATAAACAGGTTTTGTAAAAACATAAACATGTTTGCCCCCAAACATGTTTATGTTTCCTGCCGTTTGAGTTCAATCCTGACAAAACCTAACTATGTTTTCGGGAAACATAAACAGGTTTTCCGGAAACATAAACATGTTTGCGCCAAACATAGACAGGTTTTGCCGAGATTGAGTCAGAGTCTCCGGAAACAGAAACATGTTTGCGAAAAACAGAGACATGTTTGCCGCAAACATGTTTCTGTTTCTGGAAAACCTAATTAGGTTTTGCCGGCATTGAACTCAAATGGCTGAAAAAAGGATTTAGAGGTTTTAGGATAGGATTTAAGTTAATTGTTCAGAATAATGAAAATAAATTTGTGAGATCCCCTGGGAATGATGTTCTTTGCGCCCACAAAAAAAATTTAATAATTAAATAACAAAAAAATGTTCAGAAAAATTTTCTTAACTATCATAGTCCTGATAACCTTCAGACGTGGTATCCACATTAAGCACACCTGGAACGGGAAAGGTGCATTGGCATTGGCTGCCATTGGCGAAAAAGTCGCGTCACATATTTATAGTGTGGCAATTTATTCGGCACTTACCGTTACTCATGTAGCGTTGGATGCTGCCTGTGCGAGGGTGCGGTCGGCATACACCAATCGTGTTGCTTTTCCGCAAGAAATGATTGATTCCATGAAGGCATTGGTGGATATGCTGGATGCGATTGACCGTTTTGCAGACCCAATTGCGAATGGCGATGTTGCAAAAATTAATTCTGCGGGCTTCGATGCTACCGCAGGAGAACGTACACCGAAGTCGGTTCCGCCAAGAGGCAACACGCCTAAATTTGTTGCTACTGCAGGCGGTGATGTAGCTTGCTCGGTCGTGAAAACTGCTGGTGCAACCCATTACATGTGGGTGTTTTTTACCAATACGGTGTTCGATATTACCGTTGCTGGTGGTCATGTTGTTTTGCCTCCTAACAATGCTGGTTGTATTATTATTCCTGAAGGAAATATTCGCGAAACCCTGCATGGTTTTGCACCCCGTCTGAAGATGTATGGAGGTGTTATTCCGGTTAATAGCGAAGGGCTTGGCGCAATGAGCGTAATCGTGGAATTCAGTACGATTTAATCGGAAATTAGGAAATCTTAAACGAAAGCCTCCGAGTGGAAACATTCGGGGGCTTTTTTTTTGGTCAATAAATTTTTCTGTATGTTTGCGCTTCTTTAGAAACAAAACTTTTCGTACCATAAAACAAGGCAAATAAGGCTTCCATGATGCAGACATTCTTCAGGATAAATAGTATAAAACGACTTTCTATTCTCGCCCTTTTTCTTTTCTTTTATTTGATGATGAATGGGCAACCGCAAACCATTATCAAGGGTGTGGTTACGGATGCAATCAATAATGACCCGCTTCCGTTTGCCAATGTTTTTTTAATTGGATCAACCATTGGTACCAATGCCGATTCAATTGGGAAATACAGCATCCTTGCCGATCAAAATACGACCGATATTTGTGTGTCTTATCTCGGCTATAAATCAGATACCATCAAGGTTCAGCAAGGCAAGGCACAGGTGATTAATTTTAGATTGAACCCGACCTCTACCCAGTTGCACGAAATGGTATTTACGGTGAAGAAGGGGGATTATAAAAACAAGGAGAATCCGGCTGTAGAATTGATTCGTAATGTCATTGCCAATAAACCGAGAAACATTACCGAGAGTTTCGATTATTACGAATGTGAGAAATATAAAAAGATCATTTTCGGGGTTAGTAATATCTCTGAAAAAATTAAGAATGGGAAGTTCTTGAGGAAGGTAAAATTTGTATTTAATAACGTAGATACCGTCAAGATACCGGGCAAAGAAATCCTCCCGATTTTTATCAATGAACAATTGATAGATTATTATTTTCGCAAAGCGCCGGCAGCGAAAAAAGAAATCGCCAAAGCGAATAAAAGGATCTCTTACGCTGGCTTTGTAGATAATGAAGGGGTGCAGCAATATTTGAATTATATCTACAAAGATGTCAATATTTATGATGATAACATCTCTTTGTTTTCTGATCAATTTGTAAGCCCTATTTCGCCGCTTGCCCCTACCATGTATCGGTTTTATATTATGGATACCATGCTGGTAGATGGCGATAGTTGCATCAAGCTCTCCTTCTTTCCCCGCAACAAAGGCGACTTTCTTTTTCAAGGATATTTATACATCACCAAAGACAGTTTGTTTGCCGTGAAAAAGATAGATATGACGGTAAACAAAGATATTAATTTGAACTGGGTAAAGTCGCTTCGTGTAATCCAAACATATCAACGAAAAGATAATAAAGGCTGGGCATTGACAGAAGATTTTATCGGTGCTGATTTTGGTATTGCGAAAGATGGCTTGGGGCTGTATGGCGAGAAAGCAATGTCATATAAAAATATCTTGTTTAATAACATCCGTCCAAATGATTTTTATGACGGCGATGGGTATGAGGAAGCCGATGATGCCAATAAGAAAACAGAAGAGTATTGGAAAGAAAAAAGGCATCATCAATTGACCAATACAGAGAATGGAATTTATGCTATGATGGATAGCGTATCTAAAGTGAAAGCCTATCGAAGGGCAATGGCAATTTTGGAATTATGCGTCTCGGGGTATCCTAATTTTGGGTTATTTGAAATAGGTCCTGTAAATACTTTTTATGGCTTTAATCCGGTAGAAGGCAGCAAGGTAAAGTTTGGCGGCAGAACCAGCCCAGACCTAAGTAGGAAATTAAGTTTAGATACCTATATCGCTTATGGATTTCAGGATAAAAAAATAAAATACAATGGAGAATTATCTTATTCCCTGAACAAAAGAACGGTTTATGAATTCCCTGTTCATTCAATCAAAATTGGGCATCAATTCGATACAAATATTCCTGGACAAGAGCTTAAATCGAGACTTCAGGAGGATATTCTTCTTGATTTTAAGAGAGGTGTGAACGACAAATGGTTGTACCATACATCCTATACTTTCGATTACTTGAAAGAGTTTAAAAATCACTTCTCTTATTCCATAGGTTTTAAAAATCTGTTGATGACTCCCGCAGGCAGTTTGCATTTTTATCCCGCAAACGATATTAACCCAATGACCAATGAAATAAGTAAAATTCAGACCTCAACAGTTTGCGTGAATTTGAGGTATGCACCTAACGAAACCTTCTACCAGGGCAAGGTTTTTCGCGTTACTATTCCGAGCTTAAATCCGATATTTGATATAAGATATACAGCAGCATTTAAAGGCATAGCTAATGGCGAATACAACTATCATTGTATCCGATTTAGCGTCAGCAAAAGATTCCTGTTTGCACCTCTTGGCTATTCGGATGTTTTCCTTGAATTCGGAAAATTATTCGGGCAGGTTCCCTATCCGTTATTGCTCTTGCATCGGGCAAATCAGACCTATTCTTATCAAGCAAGTTCTTATAATCTCATGAATTTTCTGGAGTTCGTAAGCGACCAATACGCCTCCATAGATATTGACCATTTTTTTAATGGTTTCTTATTAAACAGAGTTCCTTTGATCAAGAAATTCAAACTCCGCGAAGCCATTTCATTCAAGGCATTGATAGGTAGTTTGAGTCCGCAAAATAACCCTTCCATGAACCAAAATCTCTTTCTGTTTCCGGTAACGAATAATGGCGAAGCGATTACCCATTCTCTTTCTAAAATGCCCTATATGGAGGCAGGAATTGGCATCGGAAATATCTTTAAATTCTTCCGAATAGATGTCTTAAAAAGGCTCAATTATCTCCATTATCCGAATGTCGCAGAGTATGGCATCAGATTAGAAATGAAGTTGGATTTCTAAGAACTCAAATCCTAAAACAAATAATTCAGTTGGCAAATTCCATTGTTTGACCTGTAGTCTGCATCAGATTATTACCCCGAAAAATCTCATTTTGAGACTTTCCAATTTGAAGTTCGACTCTTCCAATTCGGAGTTTAATCTCAAAATTACCAAATAGAATCCAATAAAAACCCCTTGCAAATTTTCATTCGCAAGGGGAGAAATGAAAGGAAAAGTACCTTGAGCCGGAATCGAACCGGCACGAGTGTAACCTCACAGGTTTTTGAGACCAGCGCGTCTACCAATTCCGCCATCAAGGCATTTGTTATCCGACTTCTTCATTTTCTTTTGGAGCGGCAAAGAAACGAAAAATTATGGAATAAGAATTATCGCGTGTGAATAATTTTATTTTTATTCTCTTGGATTGTATTTAAGAAAATATGTAATTTTCCGCCGTTAAAAAATTAAACACTATGGCTGTATATAAATTCAGGGTAACTTTTGAAGAATTCGATGATGTATCTCGTGATATCGAGGTACTCTCCACCCACCATTTTTTGGATTTGCATTTCGCAATTCAAGATGCGGTAAAGTTCGATAACAAGCATGATGCTTCCTTTTTTATAAGCGATGATTACTGGTCGAAGGGGCAAGAGATAGCATTGAATAAAAAGGAGAAAGCAAAAGAAAATGTGGAGGTAATTCCTCTGATGGAGAAATCTATGATTTGTGATTTTATCATTGACCCGCATCAGAAATTTTATTATCTATTTGACGACAATCTGCAATGGGCATTCCATATAGAATTAATAAAAATTTTATTGGAAGAAGACCCTACCTTGCTGTATCCGCGGGTGGTTCGCAGTATTCACGATGCACCGAAACAATATACCCCGATAGCCTTGGAAAAAGGTCAGAAAGAGGAATATGATTTTATCGGTGAAGAAGCTTTTGAAGAGGAAACTCACATCGGCGAAATTGGCGAATCAATGGGCAGAACCGATGAACAATTAATGACGGGTGACGGAGATGTTGCCATCGAATATTCTGACGATCAAGAAGTGGAGGATATGGGGGATATTGATGATTAATAATTCCTAAACATGGATGTCCTCGTCCACCTTCAACTGGACTTGTTCGATCCTGTTGCCATCTACTTTTAATATCTTAAAAACAAATGGCGGAATCGCGATTGTCTCATTGATTTCGGGGATGCTTTCATGTTTATTGACGATAAATCCGGCAAGGGTTTCATAATTTTCATCCACGGGAATATTGAAATAGTATTTTAAATTCAGGTAATCAACCTCGAGCCTGCCCGAAAAGATATATTCATGCTTTGAAATTTGCTTTTCAATAGATTCATTGATGTCGTGCTCGTCTTCTATTTCACCAAAAATTTCCTCCATCACATCTTCAATAGTTATCATACCGGAAGTGCCGCCGTATTCATCAACAACCAGCGCAATACTCTTGTGTTGTTTCGTGAATATGGAAAGGAGTTGATTTGCGGACATTGTCTCCGGAACGATGTTTATCGGGAGCAATATGGATTGGATATTTTTGGGATGTTTGAATAGTTCATACGAGTGGATATAACCAATGATATTATCTATTGAGTCTTTGAAAATAAGAATCTTCGACAGCCCGGTTTCGATGAATTTATCTTTCAGTTCTTCGATGGAATCATTAACGTCAAGCGCAACAATCTCGGGGCGAGGAATCATACATTCACGGACCTTGACCTTCGTGAAATCGAGGGCGTTCTGAAACATTTGTATCTCTTGATTCATTTCTGATTCTTTGCTGCCATGGGTCGAAACATCTTTGATAAAATGATCTAAATCTATCTTGCCAAAAGCAGGTTTTGTTTCGGTGTAATTGACTTTAAAAATCTTTATCAAAACAAAATTTGCCAAGCCGATAATGACATAAACAATGGGATATAAAAGATAATAAACCACCAAGATAGGAAGGGCAAGAATGGTAAGAACTCCGTTAGGGTTGAGGCGGAAGATGACCTTCGGGAAATACTCTGCAGTGAAGAGAATCAGCAGTGTGGAAAGAAAGGTTTGGATGAATAAAATAGTTCCTTCGGTCTTGAAATCGTCGGGTAAAATATTCTTGATTGGAATCTCCAATACCTTCGCCATGGTGATGCCATAGATAACTAATGAAATATTATTCCCGACCAGGAGCGTGCCGATAAATTTGGAAGGTGATTTAGAGAATCGTGAGATAATCTTGGCAGCTAACTTCCCTTGTTTGTTATCCAATTCTATCTTTAATTTATTAGCCGATAGAAACGCAATTTCCAAGCCGGAGAAGAAGGCGCAGAAGAACACGGTGATGATGATGGTGGTGATCATTTCCTTAAATTCCTTTGTTCAATTTGTCTTTATCCATGCGGATTCGTTGCTTATGGCGAAGCCAATAAACGAGCAATGAAATCATGGTGATTCCAAATAATAATGCAGCATCCATTGGTCCTACTGTGATGGCTTCATAAATCCCTGCAAGGAAGGAAAGGGAGGCTACGGTGAGCCAAAATTTCTCTAATACTTTTAGCATATTTAGTTTTGTTTGTGGAGGCTGATTGTGCCCTTGATGTCGAAAATTTTATACTTCGTAAAGTTCTGATTGGATTCAAATCCGTTGCCATAAATTATTTCATCGGCAGTAGTTATTTTCACAAAATCGGGCGAGTGAATCTTCTCGGTATTTTCATCCCAAATCAGATGTTCGGTATTTAATTGGTCTCCTTTTTCATTCACAACGACGACATTATTCCGCGCTTCCATGATATTTTTCTTCTCATATTTGATGGCATAATTCGCCGTCAGATGCGAGGTTACATGCAGCGTGTCGTCATAAAATTCTACCTTGATCCCTTCCGGCATTTCGAGGTAAGGGTCGTCTGTGATATAATGATCCATTTTCTTGGCGGTAACCTTCACTTTTACCTTTGCCGAATCGCTGTACAGAATCTCAATGTTGGTCGCCGATTCAGAAGGAGCCTTGGTTTTGGTGGTTACTAATTTCACTTTTTCGATGTCGTTTTCGCAAGAGAAAAGCAGCAGCAGCGGGACAAAAAGGAGGATATTTTTGATAGTCGTAAGTTTCATGAATCAGATTTCAGGCGCAAAAATACAATTAAAAACTGAAATCATATCGAGGAATTCGAGCCGTTTCAGCAATTTTAAGCTTGTTTTCATATAAAAACAGCCTCCCCCCGTCCCGTGGTTGGTTCCCCCCGTCCCGTGGTTGGTTCCCCCCGTCCCGTGGTTGGTTCCCCCCGTGCCGCGGTTAGTCCCAACCGTCCCGTGGTTAGTCCCAACCGTCCCGTGGTTAGTCCCAACCGTCCCGTGGTTAATCCCAACCGCGCCGTGGTTAGTACTAACCGCGCCGTGGTTAATCCCAACCATTCCGTGGGAAGTGCCAAATTTCATTTTACAGGTAATAAAATCCTACTCCTCGCCCATTATATCCCAAACCAAGTCCTTGTCGAAGCCGCGGGACATGAGATATTGGGCAATTTTATACCTCTTTTTCAGAGGATTCGACTCCTTAATAGTAGGGGCTTTTTTGGCGATAATATCCTGAATGGTCTTTTTAATATCCTTTTGTTCGATAAGGCTAAGGGCTTTATTAATGGAATAATCGGACACCGATTTAGCCTTCAACGCTTGGCGAATCTTCTCTTTGCCCCACTTTTTTATCCTGAATTTACCTCCTGCGAAGGCTATCGCGAAGCGTTCCTCATTCAAAAAACCTTCCGTAATAAGCTGCGCAATGATCTCTTCGACCTCTTTTTTATGGAGCTTCCAGGAATACAATTTCGTCTTCATTTCACTATGGCATCGCTCTTGGAAAGCGCAATAAGCACGGGCTTTTTCGAGGGCTTTCAGAGGGGTAATAATCGTCGTATTCATGGGGCGAATTTAGGATTAATGGAAAAAATTATCAGAGACATTAGGTTCAAAACAAAAAAAATGTCTATTTTTGCTGCCTCAAATAAAATACGAACCCTTGAACTAATAATTTAATAATATAATACGATGAAGAAAATTCTTTACTTGCTCCTTGTAGTAAGTCAATTTTGTGCCGCTCAAGCATATCAATATCAATGGGCGAAGAAAGCAGGAAGTACCGGTGGCGATAACTACGGTAACGGCATCTGCACGGATAAAGCGAACAATGTTTATGTAACCGGTTACATGGATTCCACCTACCGCTATTGCCGCGTGGATACCAATACGCCCGTGCATTATTCGTATAGCTTTGTCTCGAAATACAGCCCCGCCGGAGCCTTGAAATGGAAGCAACAAATCAATGGTGTAAGCATCAATCAAGGCTTGCATGTTGCTACCGATACCAGTGCCAATGTGTATGTCGTAGGCAGGTATAACGAATATGACACGAACACGAACCAGCATTGCCAGACTACGCCTGCGCCGTTCGATGGGTTATTATTCAATACCGCCATTCATATCCATGATACGATTTATATCAACGATTCGGTATTGATCAGCGGGAATAATTACTACCACTTCCATGATACGGTCGTGGTGGATTCCACCTTCTTCGTAGGCAACGACACGATCCATGGCAATAACCTATTCCGCGTTTATATCGCGAAGTATGATTCTATGGGATCGTTCTTGTGGGTTAATAAAATCATTGGTTTGAATGCGAATATTAATGCCAGCGGAGTTACCACCGATGATTTCGGGAATCTGTATGTTTCGGGGCAATTCTTCGGGACTGCGAAGTTCGATAAGGATACTATTTATAGTAGCGGCAATGGCGATTATTATCTCGCGAAATACTCTGCCGATTCAGGGAAGTTGGCATGGGTACAACATGGTGCGGCAAGCTGTTCTGGCGTGGCATATTCGCATACTACGGGTAAGATTTATATTACCGGAACATACCTTAATACCGCTACCTTCGGGGCAACGACGCTTCTCAATCAAGGCAACTTTAATAACAATGACATCTACGTAGCTGCGATAGATACTGGTGGTACATGGATTTGGGCTAAGGCTGCCGGAGGACAATGGGATGATGAATCCAAAGGAATTTCGATAGATGGCACGGGTAATATTTTCATTACCGGATACCTTACCGTAGGCTCGTGGGCTAAGTTCGGGGCGGATACTGTTTTCGCGAATAGCAGCGACTTATATGTTGCGAAATACAGTGCGTTGGGTAATGTGCTTTGGGCTGTTTCTGCGGGAGGGTCTGATGTGGATGATGTTAATGCGATTGCTTGCGACAATACCGGAAACGTCTATCTCGCAGGGGACTTTCAGAACACCGCTACCTTCGGAACGAATCATCTGAATGCGAAGGGGGGCTACGATATTTTCATTGCGAAATATAACGGTGCTACGGGTGCTGTTATCGGTTCGCAATTGGCGGGTGGAGCCTCGAACGATGTTCCGAATAGTATGGCTATTGATGGTGCTAACGGGGTGTATATTACCGGCTCTTTCAAGGATACTTGTTGGTTTGGGAATAACAATGCGAATAGATTATTAGCCGGTACGGCGACCGATATTTTCGTGGCGAAAGTGGGTATTAATGTGGGGATTAACGAAGCGATCGGTACTACAAACTCGGCTTTGAATATCTATCCAAACCCTACTACGGGTGCGGTTACCATTAACTATGTTACTGCCGAGAATACTTCCTTAACCATTAAATTAACGAACCTGGAGGGGCAGGTAATTTATGCAGAACAAAAGAAACAATCGGCGGGGATGTACAAGCATACCTTGGATTTTAGCCAGCAGGCGAAGGGGATTTATTTCGTGGAAATAATCACCGACAAAGAAACATTGGTAAGGAAACTGATCGTGCAATAACGAAGTTTTATTTCCCATTAAATAAGGGCGGATGTAGCTGATACATCCGCCCTTTTTTTATTCCTAAATCCTTTTGAGATTCTATCTTCTTCTCTCAATATCATCATTAATTTCTTTACCTAAAATAGTAGATTTAAATAGTGCCAAAGGTTTCAGATTAAATTTTTCTTTCAGAAGTTTCAAAGTGCTTTCTCGATCATAATAAACATAATCTATGGCATAATACCAATTAAGGCAAATTGCATTATCCAATGGTTTAATAAAATCAGGCATCTTCGATTTATTAGTAAAAAAGAAAATACCACTTTTTGCCGGAGGGGGAGAATGTTCTGAAAAATCTACTGCATATATTCCTTCTGGTTTAGTTGAATATGGGTCTTTGCCTAAGCAGACTTCAAAAATTTTTGTTGAATCAATTAGTCCTTTAAAAACCATTCTGGGTTTAATAAAATAAAAGATATAGCTATCCCCACCGCTATCAGAGGTCGCATGTTTGATGGTCTTTATATCTATTACAACACCTTCAATTATCGTTGAAGATTTTTTAATAAGAGGTTTTACCCATCTATCTTCTAACGGCATATTAAAAGCTGCTTGTGCCAACATTACTACCTTGATTAAAATGAACATAAACGTCAAAACCTTCCCTTTTTTCATCATCATAAATCTTATTTGAATGGCAAAAGTAGGAAATTAATGCTTAATGATACACCCAATTCCCCTCAAAAACAAATTGCCCCTATATATAAGGAGTGATTCCCCTCCCAATTCCCCCTTTTATTCCCTGCCGAAACTTCCGTAACCTTCCATTCACGCGAATGGAAGGCATTCCTTCCTCACAATGCCTTCCAGACATGTGAATGGAAGTTGTCGGAAGCAAGGAATGCCTTCCATTCACATGAATGGGAGCTGTCGGAAGGAAAGAATACCTTCCATTCACATGAATGGGTGCTGTCGGAAGGAAGGAATGCCTTCCATTCACATGAATGGAAACTGTCGGAAGGAAGGAATGCCTTCCATTCACGTGAATGGAGCCACAACGTAAAAGCATGTCGTTTTTGCGAAAATGAGCCTTTTTGGAGCCTTTTTCAGGATAATTTCAGGATTTGTGGGATTACCAACTTTGAATAATGTATCTTTGCACCCATGAGTTTATGAAGAACTCTCTAACATTAAAGAAAAGAAAAAAATGAAATTTCCACCTTACGAAAACTTTTTCGACAATTCAACGAAAAAGAACTTTACCAAAATGGCTCGCGAATCCACTTATTTTGATTTGGGATTAAACGAAATTCGCCTCACCAATGCCACTGCCGCGCTCATCTACGCCGTCACGCATCCCGAACATTTGAATTATATGATTAAATATAATTTGAACCTAAGCGCAGCCGGTAATGTGCATGGCAAAGTGTTCACGAAGGAGGAATTGGCGACCGATTTGAACCATACCCGCATCGGCGATTGGGATTATGAATTTCAGAAAATTCATAGAAAAGGAACTGTGCAATACGAAACCTGCTGGGTGGGAGGGCACATCGTCATCACGGGTGGCAAAATAGAGCTTCGGATCAACCATATTTTGTTGCTCACCACAGCCATGATTGCCTATCCTGAACTGGATGCTTTGAGGGCAGTAATCGAAGCATTTTATGTGCAAATAAGCTCTGCCGAAAATCAGGTAATAGGCAAAAAAGCTTCCAAAACAGGAGCAAAAGGAGCAGTCGAAACAGCCCGAGTTAGCAACGCCGATGCCATGTTCAAAGGCTTCGGACAAATGCTGTGGGTAGGCAGCACCACTGCCTATATGGATGCCATTATTGACCGCGAATTGATACAAGCCAAAGCCGAACAAATGCTGTTTAATGCCATGATCGTGAAACATTGGAAAGACAAGATCGCGAGCCGCACCCTGCTGCCAACCGATATGATAGAAGTGATCAATGACGGGCTGGTAGAATTGAAGTTTTTTGTAGTAAGATTTTTGGACGATCCACATGGCATCTTCGTCAGCGTTCTGCCAGGCGAAACGAAGCTGTTCTCTGCCTCCCTGTTGGGAAATCTGGCTCATAGATATGTCATGGTAGAGAATGATTCATTAACCACTAACGGTCATTATTCCTTCCGTTTTGTTGATTAATTATTAAGACAATGAATTAGGAAGCCTCCACTTCCTGATTTATAAAAAGAGGGATCAGCAATGGTCCCTTTTTTTGTGGGATAACGTGAAGCTATTTGCAGTCTTTCAATAACGAACCATCCATCGAGTAGCCCAATGAATGCGCCTGAAGCAGATCCTTGCAAGCCTCCTCTTTTTTATGTAATTCCTTGTAACATATCCCCCTGAAAAACTCCAGCTTGCCGCCACTCGATACCTTCCCCACCAAGGTATTGAAGTGATGCAGAGCCTCCACATACATCCCCTGATTGAACCACGCAAAGGCAATGTTTTCTTTCGATAAATTGTCATCCTTATACTTCAATCCCTCCATAAAAAACTTGATGGCGATAGGGAATTTGTTCTGCATGTAATTCGATACTCCGTTATAAAAATTCTTCTTGAATAACAATGCGGAATCAGCTGGGTATCGTCCCAAACCATCCTCCACAATCGCCAAAGCAGTCAACGGATTGTTTGTAACGGTGAATAAATTCTGGGAATAATCCGCCCACACCTGGTGCGAATAATTATAACTGATAAAGGTCTTGAATGCCCTGTTCATCGCCATAGTATCCTTCCTCTCGAATGCCAGTCCCTCTATCAAATAATAAAAATTAATATTCCCCGGACGGCGGTAGAAAATAGTTTCGGCATACTTCATCGCCGTATCGGGCTGGTTTTTTTTATCCGCAATTAATCCCTTCAGGTATTCGGCATAAAAGAGATTCGGATTAGAGTTCTTATCTCCATCCAAGGTCGCCAAAGCCTCATCGAAACGTTGCTCATCAAACAAGAACTTCGCCTTCATACATGCAATAGGCATCCCATACTCGCTGATGTTGGGAATGGCAGGGAATTGGGCATTTATTTCATCGGCTTTGAAGGGTAATTGCGCCTTTTGATTCTTGAACCATTCCTGCTTGTTGGTATCGAGCCACACATCCGAAACATCGTACTGAACTTGCATAGATTTAAAGACCTCGTAACTGATAAAAACCGTCATTAAAGACAGGAAGATAGTAGTCCACACTACCTTTTTTGTGATACCGTAATGATTATCCTCCTGCTGGGTATTTTCAAAGTATAAAACAACAATTATAGCAGCAATAAAGGCAAATAATATTTGGATATTCGGGCGTTCCAAGGGGAAGTTAAATAGCGAATCAATAAAATATGCCGACAGCGCAAGGGCAGCTGCGGTGATCATCATTTTAGTATCCATCGAAGCACTTTTGGAGGCAATTATTTTTAAAGCATAGAACCCTAAACAAACAAACAACGCGAGATAGATTAATGCACCTGGGATGCCTGTATCTGCGGCTATTTCAAGGAAGTCGTTGTGGGCATGTTTAGCGATTCCGAAACCAGGTTGAAAGGTCGTTTCGTAAGGGATGGAATTGATTTTCCAATTGCCGTAGCCGCCTCCTGTGAATGGATGCTTTTTAATGAAATCAATAGCCGAATTCCATATCAAGGAACGCTTGCTGCTACCCGTTTCCGAAAACCCTATAGACTCTATTCTCGAAGTAATAGTACCGTAAAACTTTTTATCTTTATGCTTACTCAAAGATGTTAAAGCGATTTGAGAAACCACCACCGAAACGATGAATATACCAATTACAAATGATGGATTTAAAAGGCTTTTGAGACTCCTTCCACTCTTGAAAAACTGAAAGAAAATAACAACTGAATAAAGTATCATTTCTAAAAACAAAGCAAGGTATGCAGCACGCGCATTTATCATGAAAAGGGCAATGCAAGCCAATAGCAATGTAAAAAGAAAAAGTAGTCTCGCATAAAGCTTGGAGGTATGAATAAGGTAAATTAGGAATGGGATTTTAATGGCAATACTTGCTGCCAAAATATTTTTATGCCCCGAATTGCCAGTTATCAAAAAGACGACCTCGTCGAGGGTTGCGCTGCTATTATAATTACTCAAAAAGGTAATGATAACATATACCGATTGGAACAGAACCAATAACCCTAAAAGTATGAATAATATTTTTAAAATACCTCTGTTATGAAATAAAATAGTGGTAATATTTAAGAATGCGATAACCGAAATAAGCAGTCTTGAATATGCAACCATACTTTCGTTAACATTAAAAGCGACTATGAAGGATAACAAAGAGAATATTAGGAATACAAAATACAATAGGATGAACATGGTTTTGAAAAACTTGTTCGGCAATATTTTTTTCTTTAAGAATAAATACAGGGTTGCAGAGCAATTCAATACAGATAGAAATAACCAATGACTTCCCATTACATCCAATGCCTGAAGCCTTGGTAATAGCTGGAGTAAGACATACAATAGTAAAATTACAGTGCTTACTGTTTTGAATGAATTAACTGTTGCTTTAACTTGCTTTATCGGCTTTTGAGGGATATGCCTTTTGCTCATAAAAAACTATTTAAATATCGGTTTATAGTTTATTAAGATGCAAAAACTTTAGTAGGCGTTGCCCATTGGAAATAAAGATATGTTAATAGAACTAACCATTGGGTAATGGCTATTGAAAGAATCGCGCCGAAAATTTGATATGAGGGAATAAGAAAAACACACAGTAAAAAACTAAAAAGTATCGCACTGAGGTTAATTCCTATGACAAGATTTTGTCTATTCATTTTAAACAATAGATAGATTATCGGGCTGTAATAAAAGATGGGCAGGGTAAATAAACCTCCAATAAACATTGTTGATAAATCCAAATCAATATGATAAATCTGTCTTAAAAAGAACTTCAATAAAACAATTCCTATTGAAGTAATCAATATTCCAATAAGGAATAATTTGAAGGATAGTTTCAAGATTATTTGTTTCTTTAATCTGTATAAATTCTTGACAAAGGGAATCAAAATAAAGTTGGAAGAAGCCTGTATAATTAATAAAAAATTTATCAGAACTTGATAACTGGCAACATCTGATTTGCTTAAGAAATGATTCACACAAACTAAATCTATCTTTGAGGCAAGCATCCCAGTGAAATTGAGAATAAAGAAAGGGAAGGATAACCTAAAATAACTTAGCATTGGCTTGGACTTGAATGAAGGCGAAAAATCATTTCTTAACAATAAACCCAAGGTAATAGTCTTTAAAGATTCAATTATTGTATAAAGTAGAATGAGACCACTAAATGATATTTTACAGTCAAAAAAAAGTATTAAACTTACAATGGAAATGAAAGAAATTAACTCGAGGATTATGGATAAGTGAAACCAATTTTTATAGATAATAATTGGGTCATAAGATTGATAAATAAATCTGAAAAAGGCAAGAATAACTACACAAAGAAATATGTTAAGCGATAGGTGAAGAAGTAGAAAAAATGGGATAGAACATAAAATAATTAGGAATCGTGATGATAAGCTTTCTTTCCACTTAATAGCAGATTGAAAGGGAGATAAGCTAAATTCTCTCAACAAAAAGTCTTTGTTTCCAAACGAAGCAATATGTGTTATAATTCCCACCCAAAGCATAATTCCAACGACCTGCCCCCATAATTCTTTTGAGCAAAAACGAATAATAACGATTGACATTAGAATATTTATCGCTGGATTAAGCAGATTGTTAATCGTATTCAGTCCGATATGAAAAAGTCTTTTTGTAGACTTATATCTCATAAATCTTTGCAAAAATTTTCACCGTATTATCCATTGTTTGAAGCTCGATAGGATCGAAATTAAAGTCATCGTTTGACAACAACTCTTTCAATTTGAGCAACATCATTTCTTTGTCCATACAAACAAACATTTTTTCATTAGAAAGAACTCTCCCAACATCAAAACAAACAACTGTCATCCCACAGGCTAAGGCTTCCATCATTACCATTCCTTGCCCTTCATAAGATGAAGTGTGTAGAAGAATTTTGCTTTCGTTCATCATAGCAAATACTTCCTTGTGCGGAAGATCTTTTAGTAATTTGATGTTTGAATCGAGATTATTATCGTTTATCTTTTTTAATAACGAATCATATTCAATACCATGCCCGACGATACAGCTTTCTATTGAAGGAAAATCTTTTTTAAGTTCTTTAATTATATCTATAAACAAATCAAATTGCTTAAGAGGGATGAGGGAACCTACACCAAGAATGTCAATTTTACGATTGCCATTCTTTGGGAATTTTATCTTATCTGTATTCAATCCAAACGGAATAATTCTGTTGACCAAATGTGACGTTGAATTGTAGAATTCTTTACTTGTATGTTCTGTTATTGCCACAAGTATTATCTTTTTCAAATTAAGGAGTCTAAGGTATTTATTGCCCTTTTTAGCATCCTGCCCAATAATATATCCTATATGTTTGATGTTATAAATTCTTCCAAACCATTGAGCAATCAAGGAACATTCAGTCAACCAAAAGCTGTGCAGCGTAATAATTTTAGTCTCTTTATTGATTTTTGACAGTTGTCGCCAAACTCGCATCCATGTTAAGAGACGATTAAAGTATTTTGTATTTCTTCCACCTGCACTATAAACAGAAATAGAGTTCCATTTATAATCCCCTTTATTAAAGGGATATTGAAAGCTGATTATCTTTAAATCTATTTCAGGATAAAGCTGTTTGAACGACAAGACATAATCTTGCAAGAAAGTCGTACAGGTAGTATCCTGTTCATTTTCGGGAAATCCCGGAGTTAAAAGAACTATAGTTCTATTTGTTTTCATAATCTATCTCAAATAAAAAAAGCGAAGGCATCACCCTCGCTTTTCAATGATATTTAATTGCTCCATTAGGCGAGGGCATTAGATAAGTCTTCTATCAAATCTTCTATATCCTCAACACCTACGCTCAAACGTATTAAAGAATCAGTAACACCACTCTTTTCACGTTCTTCTTTTGGGATGGAAGCATGCGTCATGGTGGCTGGATGACCTATTAATGATTCAACACCACCCAGAGATTCTGCTAAAGAAAATAATTGTGTATTAGACAAAACTTTCATCGCAGCATCTATCGAATTATCTTTCAAACTGAATGACATCATTCCTCCAAAATCTCTCATTTGTTTTTTGGCAATGGCATGGTTGGGATGATTAGTTAAGCCTGGATAATAAACATTGCCAACCATGGGATGATTCACTAAAAAGGCGGCTATCGCTTTCCCATTTTCGCAATGTCGTTGCATTCGAAGATGTAATGTTTTAATCCCTCTTAATACCAAAAAGCAATCTTGAGGACCTGATACTGCTCCACAACTATTTTGAATGAAAGCTAATTGCGCAGCCAATGTTTCATCATTCAAAACCAATGCTCCCATCACGACATCAGAATGTCCGCCGATATATTTTGTAACAGAATGTAACACGATGTCAACGCCCATGTCCAAAGGGTTCTGGAGGTAAGGAGATGCAAAAGTATTATCTACCACCGTTATCAAATTATGTTTCTTACCAATCGCAACGGCACCCGCAATATCTATAATATTCAACATCGGATTCGTAGGCGTTTCCACCCAAATCATCTTCGTATTCTTATTGACATACTTCTCGATGTCCCCAATATTCTCCATGTGAATAAAGTGAAACTTAATCCCATAATTCGCAAATATCTTAGTAAATATCCGATACGTTCCACCATACAAATCATTGGTAGAAATCACCTCATCACCAGGCTTCAACAATTTCGCAACAGCATCCGTAGCACCCATACCGCTGCTAAAACACAAGCCAAACTTCCCATTCTCCAAAGCAGCCAAGTTGTTCTGCAAGGCTGATCGAGTGGGGTTTTGGGTGCGAGAATATTCATAACCTTTATGATCGCCTGGAGCAGCTTGAACATAGGTAGAGGTTTGAAAGATAGGCGTCATGATCGCTCCTGTCGAGGGGTCAGGTTCTAACCCAGCATGAATTGTTTTGGTTCCGAATTTCATCTTTTAGATTTTTGTAAGCGGCAAAAATAGAAATCAATCAGGAAATAGAAAAAGGGAGAATACAGAGCACCTGTGTAGATGCTGTTTTTGATACCACAGGCAACGAATATTTCAAGCACGACGAAGATAATAATCATCCTCCTTTTATTGTTGCCCGCAAGAGCGGAGCAATCATAAAAGGAAAACATGTAAACAAAGTCCCGTTAGGGACGAAATCATAATAGAAAACAAATTCCTTAACAACCCTCAAAACCCCGTAGGGGTGGCATGTTTGTAGAAAATAAACAACATCTCATCACACTAAAGCCCCGTAGGGGCGACCTTTTGGTAGAAACAATCAATTAATCAAATGCTCCAAAGTCCCAGCGGGACGACCTTTCCTTTCACCCTCCTTTTATTGCTGCCCGCAAGAGGGGAGCAATCATAAAAGGAGGATGAAAAATTTAAGACTCAATAATATTCTATCATTTATTATAAAACTTATATTCAGATGTTCCATCATCTTTATAAATCCTCTCGTAATCTACTGTCCCATCATCTTTATAAAAAACTTCTTTTAGCCAATTTAGCCTTCGTTGTTGGTAACCAGGAAGGTTTTTATTAACAGTACCTTTATAAAATTGTGTTGGGATATAAATAGTTTCAATATATAATTTTCCTTCATCATAGTACCTTGAATAACAATGATCGGATTTACTATAATCACAATCAAAAAGCCTTACAAGTGTGCCATTGTCATCAAAATCTACCTCCCAAATTTTACAAGTATCTTCACTAAAATTAAGGTGTTTAAGATACTTTCCTTTATTAAATTTAACACCAAGCCCTATATGAGGAGAATAAAATGAAAAACCACTTGAAGGAATCGTATCTATACTTTTTAAGCCATCACTATAAAGTGATGTATCCGCACCAAATTCCATTCTGTAATCCTCTATTGAAATATTCTGTTGTGCTCGTAAATGAATAGTATCAACAAAAGTTGTTGCTTTAAACTGATTAATACTTCCGGAAGATTTTTGACAACCTATAGTATCAAATGGGTAATAAGCAAACCATGGCAAATCACACTTTTGAGCAAATGTTTGGTTACTAATAAAACATACTATAAAGACTATTACTAAATTTCTTACCATACATTTATCCTTTTAGGTTTTCTTTTTCACCCCGCAAAACTACAAATCCTCCCGAATAAAACCTCTCCTCCAAAACCAAAACCACTTCCTTCCCCAAAACCCATTCCCTCCAAATGTTAAAACTTTAACTAAAACACGTCAAATTTTAACTAAAAACCGCACTAAACGCATTCCGTAGTTAACTAAACGCATTCCGTAGTTAACTAAACGCATTCCGTAGTAACCTGAATGCATTCCATAGTAACCTGAATGCATTCCGTAGTAACCTGAATGCATTCCGTAGTTAACTAAACGCATTCCGTAGTAACCTGAATGCATTCCGTAGTAACCTGAATGCATTCTGTACTAACGTAAATGCATTCTGTATTAACGTGAATGCATTCTGTACTAACGTAAATGGGTTCTGTACTAACATGAATGCATTCCATACTAACGTGAATGGCTTCTGTACTAACGTGAATGGCTTCAACACCAACGTAAATGCGCTCCACACCCAATCTTCTACTCCATCTTCCCCAATCCCTTCTCCGATTTCGCTAAATAGCAATCGCTATATCGGGAGATAGCGGTCGGTATCTCGGGAATCTCGGATGAAACCGTCTTTCTTCTAATCAACTTCAGGAAGCGTCTGCTTTCTTCTTTTTATTATCATTAGCCACGCAGTTCCGCTGTACCGACCAGCTCCATTCGCCTAAAATTTCAAAACTGGTGGAGTCAACCAATTTCGTTACTTGCTGATAATTCCCATCCACCATTTCATAGCCCGGGGTATCTATCTTTTTCACTCTCTTTTTATAAGAAATCAAGAATGGTTTCGGGTAGCCGATGGTGATGGACATATCGCTGTTATTGCATTCGGGAGGGCACTTCGGCAGGTGTAGGATTGCATTCTCTAATTCAGCCCACATTTTCGCCATTACTTGCGGTCCCATAGCACGGATTTGTTCATCGGCTCTGCTTAAAAAGGTTTCTTCTTTGATGCGCGATTGATCGGCTTGATCGTACTTGGATTGCATCGAAACGGTGTTATGCCGAGAGGGTTGGGGAGCACCAAAATCGAATGCCTGATTGCCGATATAAATCTTCTGTCCACTCGGTACCACGCCGTCATTAGGTGCAAATTCAATGCCTTCGGTCGGCAGACACACCCAGCGGGCTGTCCAGGTTACGGAAACCACGATAATCCTGTATTTAGTACCTGGGGCTACCTTCGGAATCATGTGCTGGGCGGCGTGAGGAAGACCTGCTATCGGCGTCGCCTCGGTGTAAGGTTTTTCCTCCATTGACGAGGATAAAACTATCGAAATCGTCGGAATACAATCGCCACAATTCGGAGCTTTATCTTTCGCCACTTCATACGCCCTCATCAAAGCATTATGCGTGGCGGTACGCCCTGCACTTTCCAAGGCATCTTTACGGCGATAATACACGGCATCTTGTTCGGGCAGCATCACGATGCTATACCCTTCCACTTCTCCGGTACCCATGTACATTCCGGTAGGGCAACTTTGCAATACTTTTGCTTCTTCTTTCATTTGATTTATTTTATAGAATTTAATAACCCATGAAAGCCCATCTCTCATTTCGAGGCGCAAAGATACTTTAATTATCGGTTAGATACTTTGGGAATCCCTGAATTCATCAAACGATTCCCCTTCATTTCTTAGAGACTACCTGTTCCCAGCCCCAATTAATGTAAAAAGATAGCTCCAATACCTGTAGGTATCGGAGTAATACCTTTAGGTATCGGGGCAATACCTGTAGGTATCGGAGCAATACCTGTAGGTACAGGAGCAAAACCTTAAGGTATCGGAGCAATACCTGTAGGTATCGGAGTAATACCTTTAGGTACAGGAGCAATACCTCAAGGTATCGGAGCAATACCTGTAGGTACAGGAGCTATCTTTTTAAGGATTTCATTACAAAGTGAAAAAATCAGCCTTAAAATAGCTGCCGAAAAGGAGTTTATGACTTATAAAACCGAAGCATCCGTTGGCTGTCTTGCTTTTCGATGCCGGTATCGTGTCCTAACGATTTCAAATCGTCAACATCTTCCACCAAGAGGTTGTATTTTGCAGCCATTGTTTGATAAAATTGGAGGCTGCGACAGACCACCGGGAACCCTTCCCAGTTACCCTCTGCCCATTCACCGATATTGACATTGGCATAGTAGCTTCCGCCCGATTTTAGGTGCTTGCTGACCATCGAAAGGCAGGCATCGGCAATCTCATCCTTCATGTGAATCATCACCGAGAACGCCCACAGGTAGTCGAACTTGTTATCCATATCCAAGGTGTTCAAATCTTTTGAAACCAACAGAACGGGGGCTTTGTTTTCGAGGTTATTTTCCTTTAATTCCTTCCTTCCCTCCTCCAAAACAAAGTCGCGGAACTCGATACCGTAATAATGTTTAGGTTCTAAGTAAGCGATCAACGGAATGCCGCCCCGCAGCGTTCCGCAACCAATATCCACCAGGTAATGATGGGGCTTTAAGCCGACCGCTTGCAGGTAATTGATCTGGAAATCGCGTTTGATTTTCCACAATTCCGGTTGCCCCACCAAGCCGTGGCGTTTGGCGGTGGAGGATAGGAACAAGGATTTGATTCTTCGGATAATCGCTTTGAATATTCTGTTCATGGTTTAAGGTTATTATTGTACGATGAAGGAGGGGTTTAATAAATTTTCTTTGTTATAAGTCAGTGGCATGCCCGTTGTATAATCCAACACTTGCTTTCCTGCAGCTTCCGCGATGGCATGACCGGCAGCGGTATCCCATTCCATCGTTGGGGCTAAGCGAGGATAGACATCCGCCTTGCCTTCTGCCACAATGCAGAGCTTGAGGGAACTACCGGAAGAAATCAGCTCAACTTGTCCATGCTTTTCTTTCAAAGTATTGATGAAAGATTCGGTTTCGGCAGAGAGATGCGACCGACTGGCAACCGCGGTGAAGGGTCTAGTATTGTGCTTCATCGGAAGCTTCGTGCCGCTATGTTTTAATATCTTCATTTCGTTCGGTTCGTCGGGGTTATTAATCTGCAATTCAAACTCGAAGTCGAGATTATGATCATTCACGATGTATGCCCCGCGCTCCTTGGTTGAAAAGTAAAGACAGTCCGTAACCGGCACGTAGATAACGCCGAGAATGGGCACACCGTTTTCTATCAAGGCGATGTTCACGGTGAATTCCCCGTTCCTTTTAATGAACTCTTTAGTCCCATCCAATGGATCCACTAACCAGAAGCGTTCCCAGTCTTTCCGTTCGGAGTATGGGATGGATTTTCCTTCTTCGCTAAGGATAGGGTAGGGGGTTTCTTTTAATAAGTTTGTGATGACTTCATTCGCTTGCTTATCTGCCAGAGTCAATGGACTGTTATCTTCCTTGAACTCCACCAAAATCTCTGAATTATAAACACCCATGATTGCCTCTCCTGCCTGAATAGCACATTGGATGGCGCAATACAAAAGTGAATCAAGCCCCATCAAGAAATACTATGCAGGCACTTCACTCTTTCCGGTTGCCCACGCGATTAATATATCGGCAACTTCAGGACGGGAGAACTCAACGGGTGGTCGTTGACTGGCGGCTAACATGTCCCTGACCTTAGTCCCACTCAACATAACGTGGTGTTCGGAGGTATGCGGACAAGTCTTCGTAGATGCCATATTTCCGCAAGCCTTGCAATAGAATGTATGTTCAAATTTTACGGGTACGATGCCGAGTTTATCTGCAACCGTATCCACTAATTCTTGGGCTTCGTAGGTTCCATAATAATTCCCTACACCAGCATGATCTCTGCCGATGATGAGGTGTGTACACCCATAATTCTTTCTAATAATCATGTGCTGAACGGCTTCTCTCGGTCCGGCATAACGCATGGCGGCAGGCAGCACGCCCAGAGTGGTATTCTTTAAGTTGAAGTAGTTGTCCATCAATACCTGATAGCATTGCATACGGGTCATGGCGGGAACATCATCTGACTTAGTCTCTCCGACTAAGGGATGAATGAACAGCCCGTCCACTGATTCCAAGGCACATTTCAAAAGGTATTCGTGGGCACGGTGAATAGGGTTTCGGGTTTGGAAGGCTACGATCGTCTTCCAGCCGCGTTTCTCGAATTCGGCGCGAGACATGGAGGGGTCTAACTTATATTCTTCCTGAACATTCTCTCCTACGGGGCGATTGACCAATTCAATATCTCCTGCTATATAGTTGTTGCCGCCGTCCAACACTGCTTTCACGCCAGGGTGGGCAGGGTCGTTGGTCTTATATACTTTAGTGGTGTAATTTTCCATGTCCAGGCTGAACTTCTCGGTAACATTCATTACAGCGATGACGGTGCCGTTACCATCGGTCAGTGCAATTTCTTGTCCTACCGAAATCTCGTTGCCATCCTTTACCGGAAGCAAAATTGGGATAGCCCATACCAAACCGTTGGCGAGTTCCATCTTATTAATTACTGCTTCGGCATCTGCCTTGCCCATGAATCCTTTGAGGGGGCTGAAACCGCCGATTGCGATCATCAATAAGTCGGAAGTATATCTATCTTCCAGTTGGAGGTTATAAAGCCCTTTGGCTTTATTTTCTAATTCCTCTTTTCGTTTTTCATCGGCTATCCTATTAATCAGGATGCCGCCGTGTGGTGTAATCATATTTATTATTATTTATTGCGTAATATACTTATTCTTTACCAGGTAATCTATCACCTGTTGGGCACTTTCTTCGAGGGATAGTTCGCCTGTCTTAACGATTATTTCGGCGTTCAGGGGGGCTTCGTAGGGATCGGAAACGCCGGTGAAGTTCTTGATGATGCCGGCACGGGCTTTCTGATACAATCCTTTTACGTCGCGTTGTTCGCAGATTTCTATCGGGCAATCTATCAATATTTCTACGAACTCGCCTTCGTTAACGATGGAACGCACCATGTCGCGGTCGGCGATGTATGGGGAGATGAATGCGGTTGACACTAACACTCCGGCATCTACGAACAGTTTGGCTACTTCGCCGATGCGGCGTATGTTCTCGGTTCGATCTTCCGCAGTAAATCCTAAGCCTTTGTTTAGCCCCATGCGGATATTGTCTCCGTCTAATACGTAGGTGTGAAGCCCCATCTCGAAAAGTTTTTCTTCTACTTTATTCGCCAGGGTAGATTTGCCTGATCCCGAAAGCCCCGTGTACCATAGGATTGCGGATTTGTTCCCATTCATATTTTGTCGGTCTGCTTTGGTAATGGTGGCGGCGTGAGGGATGATAAATTTTGGTGTTTCCATGTCGTTTATTAGTTATTTAATATTATTTTTATGAATCCGTAACTCCCGTTTTGGGGGCGCAAAGATATAAAAAGAAGTGTACGTTTTGCGAGCCGTCTAAAATTCCCGATAGTTTTTTTTCCTTAGATGATTACGATCATATATTTCGCAACGCCGGCGCCCATGTTTTCGACGTGCATACAGTGGTTCGAGATTGGTCCGAGGGCGGGGCGGAGGACGGTAACACCTGTCATCGGAGGCACTTCGACGTAGGTAACGCCGATCACATCTGTCTTGTTTAACAACATCGCGAAGCGGATAGGGAAGAGGGAATTGTTGACCAACCGAAGGCTGTCTAAGGGGGTCAGGGTGCGTGTAAAAACATATTTCTGAACGAATGCCTTGAGCTTCCGTTCCCAGATGGTTTGGTCCAGATTCCTAATGTTGGTGATATCAAAGAAGGGAGTTATCAGCGTAGGATTATCGCGGAAATGATACATTAAGTTGCCCAACACGCCGTACAATTCCTTTGCCAGGGCAATCCTCGCCGTTTCCACCGCATCGCTAAAGATATTAGCCGAACTTTTACCCGTATTTTTGGCTGATTTCAACCCGTTCATAATAGTTAACTTGGCATTCACTAATGCCAGCAAGGACGCCATATTAGCGTCTCCAACCAAGATTAATGCGAACCGTTCGACCTCCGCATGTTTGTCCTCTTGGCTGCCACTTTGCAAATCTTTTTTACCATGTGGCAAATATTTAAGGTAAAGTGTGCTTCCGCGTGCATAAAATGTCTGAACCATTCTGTCCCATAATTTGCTATCCGTACTGCGCAACGTCTCCAAGGCTATATAATAGGAGTTGACGGCACTGATTTTCGTGCCTAATTGGGCAAGCCAAGCGTCATAAGCATTCAAGAAGGCAGTAACGAAGGGTTGTAAATTACCATGCAAATTAAATATAAAGGTATTCAGCGGGATGTTCAGCGCATCCAGCGTATAATTCGCGATTACCCTCATGGCGCGATAGGAGCCGGTAGTAACTATCATAAAAGAGTTGACTAAAAAATGCCATATTCTGGTATCCATAATGTTATGATTTAATTAATTGGCGATTAGTATTAAAAATAGTTTGGTACGCAATTCCATTTTCCATAATGAAAGTATAAACCATTTGGTTTACTACGTTCCCCTTCGCGGCATTGCGATAAACCATATGGTATATTGCGTTTCTCTGCATAATGAAAGTGCATACCATATGGTTTATTGCGTTTCTCTGCATAATGAAAGTGCATACCATATGGTTTATTGCGTTTCTCTGCATAATGAAAGTGCATACCATATGGTTTATTGCATTTCTCTGCATAATAAAAGTGCATACCATATGGTTTACGACGATGCTGTGCAGAACATTGTTGCATATCATTTGTTTCCTTCCGATCCCCGCCTGGCGAATACGGTATATAATAAGGTATAAACCACTCCTTATATATAGGAGTGCGGAAACCATCCGATTCAGACCGATACCCGCCCCGAGATTCGTTTGATTCATTCCGTTTATTTCTCTTACCATCTTCATTTTGAAACCTGTTATTTAATTCAACGCTGCAAAAGTAGGAAAACTTTCAGAAATAAAAAAATTTATTTCAAAAATAATTTCTACCTTTATTAAAAATAGGATATTTTATCTGATTAAAAATCAGCCAAAAATAAATCCGTTTTTGTACCCCTGGTTATCTCCGCGGCTATTCCGCCCTCTCTTTTTATTTGATTAAAAAGAGGGAAAACGATTGTTTAAAAATTATTGAATTAACTAAAACCCGCCTTCGGATTCCTTCAGAATCAGACGATTTTTATTGGATAGGCGGCTGCTCTTTGGCTAATTTTCGTTGTTCTTTCCGGCAGGCAGGACACCATCGTCCACTTCTAAGAATTTCTATGCCACGCTCGAAGGGATGCCCTTTGGAACATTTCCATCGAATGGGCTTGTCATAAACATATTCCGTAGAAAGACATTGTCCTCCATGTTGCTCGGCAAATGCTTGCAAATCTTCAACCGTTCTCTTGCCATTTGAGGAGCACCGAGGACACCAATTTCCAGCTTTTACAGCAAAAGGTCTTGCCATCCATTGATGTCCTTTTGCACATTCCCATCGGAGGTTTGTACGAGCCCTGATATATTCCAAAGATAAGCATTTGCCGCCACGGCTAATCGCAATATCTTGAAATGTTTTAAGGTTGGTACTGGTCTTGCAACCCCTTTTTTTAGTGCTACATTTAGAGCACCAAGCACCATTACTGATATTACCCGATGAAGCACTCCACACATGTCCTTCCGCACACTGCCATTGTAATTTAATTTTGGAATGGGTATAGGTATCGGATAAACATTTCCCACCCCTCGATTCTGCCAATTGCTGCATCTGTCTAAGGGTTCCTCTCTTGCGATCACCAGATGCTTTCCTGCTACATTTAGCACACCAGGTATGATGGTGCACAATACTGCTTGCATCAGCAACCCATGTATGCCCTTCCTTGCATTCCCATTGTAGTTTATGAAATGCTCCGGTATATTCAGGCGATAAACATTTGCCGCCCTTAGCCGCTGCAAACCGTTGCATATCGGCGATAGAGTATTTTTGTTTACGTCCTCTGCGTACTTTGTTTTTCTTTTCTTCCATCTCGCAAAATTACACATAATCGCGCAAAGCGAAATCAGAAAAATTATTCGGGATGGAGCAGACGGGGGGAAATTAATTATCACTATCCGATGTTTTAAAATAATAATCATGAGGGATTGAAATAGAATTATCACCAACCCTCCCTTTGCTATCTTTGCGCCCTAATAAATTATTCAATGGACTTAAACAACAACCGTTACACCATCCAAAACGTAGATATTCAGAGCATCGCCGACGAGTTCGGAAGCCCCGTTTATGTGTATGATGCCGACAAGATTCTCTCGCAATATCAATTGCTCAAGACCTCCTTCCCCGGCGACCACGTCAAGATAAAATATGCTTGCAAAGCCCTCAACAACCTCAACGTATTAAAGCTGTTGAAGTCCGTTGGTTGCGGGCTGGACGTAGTCTCGATTCAAGAAGCAGAGATGGGAATCAGAGCCGGTTTCGCCCCCAACGAAATCCTCTTCACACCGAACTGTGTGTCTTTCGAGGAGATAAAAATGGGCATCGAATTAGGCATCACAATCAACATAGATAATATCTCTATTCTGGAACAATTCGGACACGCCTACGGCAACACGATACCTTGCTGCATTCGCCTGAACCCGCACATCGTAGCCGGAGGAAATGTTCATATCCAGACAGGGCATATTGACTCCAAGTTCGGCATTTCGATATATCAGCTCCGCCACGTTCTGCGCATCGTAGAAAAAGAAAATATTAAGGTAACAGGGCTCCACATGCACACCGGATCTGACATACTCGACTCCGATGTATTTCTCCGCGGTGCCGAACTTCTTTTCGATGCAGCCAATGACTTTAAGGACCTCGAATTCATTGACTTCGGTTCAGGCTTTAAGGTCTCCTACAAGGATGGAGATATCACCACCGATGTAGTAGAACTGGGCAAAGCCATCACCATCCGCTTCAATCAATTCTGTCAGGATTACGGACGCAAGTTAGAACTTTGGTTTGAGCCAGGTAAGTTCATCGTCTCCGAAGCAGGATACCTGATTGTCAAGGTGAATGTCATCAAACAGACCACCGCTACAGTGTTTGTCGGCGTGGACTCCGGGCAGAATCATCTCATCCGCCCTATGTTCTATGACGCCTTCCACGATATTATCAACATCTCGAACCCATTAGGAACTCCCCGTATATACACCATAGTAGGTTACATCTGCGAGACCGATACCTTCGGCTGGGACCGTAAATTGAATGAAGTTCGTGAGGGCGATCTGCTCGCCATAAAGAACGCCGGAGCGTATGGATACACCATGGCAAACAACTACAATGCACGTTATCGCCCTTCAGAGGTACTGGTATATCGCGGAAAAGCAAACCTGATACGTCAGCGCGAAACCTTGGAAGATTTATTGCGCAACGTAGTGGATATTCCTATAGGAGACTAAGGAAGCAGGTATCACAACATGCTCGACATTAATAAGGAATAACACCCTTATTAATAACAAGAAAATTAAGACGAATACCGGAAAAATATTCGGTACTAATTTGGGATAACAGATGCCCATCGCGAAGGCTGCTAATAATACAATTCTATTTTTTGTTAATATTGCACCATGAATCACGAAGAAGCCAAGCTACGAATCGCCGCCTTCACCGCGGAAATCAACGATCATAACATTAAATATTATGTGCAGTCCATGCCCACAATATCCGATTACGATTTCGATATGCTCCTCCAGGAATTAAATAAATTAGAGAAAGAATTCCCTGACCTCGCCGACAACAACTCCCCAACACAAAGGGTCGGAGGACAAGTGGTCAAAGAATTTAAAACCGTGCAACATAAATATCCCATGCTCTCCCTCGGCAATACCTATTCCGAAGAAGAATTAACCGAATTCGATACTCGCGTAAAGAAAATTATAGGCAATGATTTCGAGTATGTCTGCGAATTAAAATTCGATGGAGTGGCAATAGGCTTACGGTATGTAGATGGAAAATTAACTCAAGCCGTTACTCGCGGCGATGGCGGCAAGGGCGACGACGTTACTGTGAATGTCAGGACAATCAAGAGCATCCCCCTGCAATTAAAAGGCAATGATTATCCCCGCGAATTTGAGATTCGTGGAGAGATTTACCTCCCTCGCAAAACCTTTGAAAAGACCAATGCCGAACGGATAGAATTAGGCGAACAACCCTTCGCTAATCCCCGAAATTCAGCCAGCGGAACCCTCAAGATGCAAGACAGTTCGGTCGTTGCGAAGCGCGGCTTGGATAGCTTCCTATACTTTCTTTACGGAGAAGAACTACCTTTCAAAAGCCATTATGAAAGCCTTAAAAAAGCAAAGGAATGGGGCTTTAAAATCTCTCCACATATCCAAAAGTGCAAAGACTTGAACGGGGTATTTGAGTTTATAAAAGAATGGAATAAGAGTCGTCTTACATTGCCTTACGACATTGATGGCGTCGTCTTGAAAGTGAACTCCTACCAGCAACAAATCGAACTGGGATTCACGGCTAAGACCCCTCGCTGGGCAATTGCTTTTAAGTTTAAAGCAGAATCAGTGTCCACCAAATTGTTGTCGGTATCTTATCAAGTAGGACGAACCGGAGCCATCACCCCAGTGGCAAATCTTCAACCTGTTTTATTAGCCGGAACGACCGTCAAACGGGCATCTCTGTACAATGCAGATCAAGTAGCCAAGCTGGATTTAAGAGAAGGGGACACCGTGTTTGTAGAGAAAGGCGGCGAGATAATACCTAAGATAACAGGGGTTGATTTGAGTAAACGAGAAGAGGGAACTCATCACTTTGAGTATATAGATTGTTGCCCGGAATGTGGCACTCCTTTGATTCGAAAAGAGTCCGAAGCCATACATTATTGCCCTAATGAATTAGGCTGTCCTCCCCAAATAAAAGGTCGTATGGAACACTTCGTTAGCCGCAAAGCATTAGATATTGATGGTTTAGGATTTGAGACTATTGAGTTGCTCTATGAGACTGGTCTGATAAAAAATATAGCAGATATTTATGACCTTAAAAAAGAGGATCTGTTGAGTTTGGAACGGGTCGGAGAGAGGTCTGCCGATAATCTTATTGCAGGAGTAGAGAAGTCTAAGAAGATTCCTTTTGAACGAGTTCTTTACGGAATAGGGATAAGATATGTCGGCGAAACAGTGGCAAAGAAGCTCGCAATTCATTTCAACAATATTTATACTATTGAGAAGGCAACATTCGATGAATTGTTAATGGCAGAAGAAATAGGAGAGAAGATAGCGGCAAGCATCATAGACTATTTTAAAGATACTAGAAACCTCACAATCATTAGCAGACTCAAGGCTTCTGGCTTGCAAATGGAAATCCATCCCGATAGTATTATGAAGTTTGTGAGTGATCTGTTAAAAGGCTTGACCTTTGTCATTTCTGGAACATTTACAAAGTTCTCACGAGACGAGTTAAAATTGATAATTGAACAGAATGGAGGTAAGAATCAAAGCGGTGTTACCTCTAAAACAAAGTATCTTATTGCAGGTGCTGAAGTAGGTACTTCTAAGTTGGAGAAAGCCGAATCATTAAAGGTGGCGATCATCACAGAAGAAGACTTTATAAAAATGATTTGAGAAAAGTGTATCTTTGACCTCCCAAAAACGATAACAGTGAGCATAAATAAGAAGATAAGAATGGCACTTGCCAACAGAAGATTCCAGAAGGAAGTAAGAAGTGTCCACAGGAACAGAATGGTGGTAAGTATGCAAGACGCTAAACGTATCGGAGTGCTCTACAATGCCACTGAAATTGAGGATTTCGAGATAGTGAAGACTTATGTCCGCAAACTTTTAGGAGATAAAAAAGAAATTACTTCATTAGGTTTTGTGGATAAGAAAGAACTCCCGGCGAATCAATTTGCAAAGCTTGGATTGGACTTTTTTACCCGCAAGAATTTGAACTGGTATATGGTGCCTGATTCTCCGTTGGTAACCAATTTTATCAATGAGGAGTTCGATATTCTCATTAATCTTAACATCGGCGCATGTTTCCCTTTACAATATATTTCTGCTATTTCGAAGGCTAAGTATAGGGTAGGACAATACAACACAAAGAATGCCATATTCTACGACTTGATGATCCATACGCCGAAGAATGAAACCTTAAAGCACTTTATTGAACAGATAGACTATTATCTTAACAAAATAACTACTTGATTACAAAACAAATTACAAATGAATATAAACTTAAAGGGAGTAGGAGTGGCTTTGGTAACCCCATTCCACAAGGACGGAAGCATTGATTTCAAGAGTTTCAAAAAACTCATAGACCATGTCAGTGCCGGTAAGGTAGATTACCTCGTGCCGTTGGGTACTACTGGCGAATCTGTTACCATGAACAAGGACGAACGAACCGCCGTTCTCGATTTTGTGAAGGAAGAAAATACTAAGAATCTCCCTATTGTAGTAGGCTTCGGCGGTAACAACACAAGAGATTTATTAAACTGCCTTAACGAAATTGATTTCGACGGGGTGGATGCCATTCTCTCCGTAAGTCCGATGTACAACAAACCCTCTCAACGCGGCATCTATCAGCATTACAAAGCCATTGCCGATGTGTGTTCCGTTCCCATTATCCTTTACAATGTTCCCTCCAGAACGGGTTGCAATATCAGCGCAGAGACGACCCTTAGCCTCGCTGCTGATTTCAGAAACATCATAGGTATTAAAGAGGCTTCCGGAAACTTCGACCAGTTCATGCAGATTTTAAAAGACAAGCCCAAAAATTTCCTCATGATTTCAGGCGATGATACCGTTACCCTTCCTCTGATTGCCCTCGGAGCCGACGGTGTGATATCCGTCGTCGCAAATGCTTATCCCAAGGAATTCTCTTCGATGGTGCATCATGCGATGGAAGGCAATTTCAGTGATGCCCGCAAACTTCATTACAAATTGTTGGACATTACCAACAGCCTCTTTATGGAGAATAATCCTGCCGGTATCAAGGCGGCTCTAAGTCTTTTAGGAATCACTCAAGAATTTGTCCGCCTCCCTCTCGTTCCGGTTAGTAAAGCCACTCAAAACAAGATGATGGCGGTAATGAAACTGTAAAATCGGCAGGCTGAAACTCGGTTTAACAGACCTCATATTATTTCAAATAATCGTACGCTCCCACAAGGATTATCACCTTCCATATGGGCTTAAAATCGGTTCGCTTTTACGATAACTCTTTTCCTTTTATTAAGCCCAATACCGCTATCCCAAATAAAGTACCTATATATAGGAGTATCTTTATTGGCGATTACAGGAGGTATATTGGATAGGGGCAAAGGCGTGTAATCGGGGGTGGGATACCGAATAATTTCAATTCCTCCCAATCTTACATAAACCCTAAAAAAGATGTTTTTAGTTAAAAATGCCCGAGATTGCGTTTCCTATCAAATAATTCAAAATGCCTGTTTTCGCGAAAAATGGCAATATGGGGCGAGCCAGCGATTTAGGGAAGTCCCCAAAGTAATAAATCACGTGATTTACTCCTTTGGGGAATACCTGAAAAATGCAAACCATTTGATTTAATCCATTCCCGATGCAGGGTAGGATGGATACCATTTGATTTTTACCGAAGACGATTCGGGGGAGGCATCGTACCAACGAATTTATAGGAAAGGGGAGTTACGAATACTAAAAAATCAGCGAATTTAGGTAGGGAAACGATGGGGCTTTTATCAGATTTTAAAGCCTTATTAAAAGAGGGTTTTAACGAATGCCCGATTTTCTTTGAATGAAATACTTCTCCATTTCTTCTTTAGAAAAATGGTTGAAGGTGAATGTATTCGTGAGTCCGCCTTTTTGTGCCGCCATCA
Source organism: uncultured Bacteroidota bacterium (assembly GCA_903844645.1). GTDB lineage: Bacteria > Bacteroidota > Bacteroidia > AKYH767-A > JABDAW01 > JABDAW01. The sequence goes on along the minus strand of CAIMUP010000139.1, from coordinate 8,979 downwards.
CACCGAAACGCACATCCAGCAAGCCTTCCAAGCTATGCGCATCAGGGTTTATGGAGATCAGAACATCCTGCTCCTTGGCATATTGAATCCATCGCCAGTCGAGATCGAGACGAAAAGGATTGGCATTTAATTCTATCACCACCTTGTGTTTTGCACACGCATCAATCACCTTTCGATGGTCTATCGGATAGCCCTCACGAGCTAATATAAGCCTCCCTGTAGGATGCCCAAGTATCGTGGTATAAGGGTTCTGAATGGCAGCTATCAGGCGGGAAGTAGCCTTCTCTTCGGTCATCTTTAAATTAGAATGGATGGAGGCAATAATGAAATCAAAAGAAGCTAATATATCATCGGTATAATCTAACGAACCATCGCCAAGAATGTCTGACTCGATGCCTTTGAATATCGTGAAAGGCGCAAGTTTTTTATTCAATTCGGTAATCTCCAGATGCTGTTCCAAGACCCTTTCCGGCTTCAACCCATTGGCATAAAAGGCGGTTTGCGAATGGTCTGTAATACCAAGATATTCATACCCTAATTCCTTACATTTCGTAGCCATTATCTCCAAAGATTTTAAGCCATCCGAGTGAGTGGAATGGGCATGCAGAATGCCCTTGATGTCAGTATCTACAAGCAGTTTGGGTATGTGATGATTCTTGGCCATCTCCAATTCATACTTACCCTCTCGCATCGGCGGAGGCACAAAATCCAAGCCGATGGAGGTGTATATTTCTTCCTCGGAATTACGATTTTCATCCCACTCTGTGCCGATGATTTCTTTCAGCATTTGGAAGTGAGCATCGTTGCCCGTAAGCTCTACCAACAAGGCATGATACATGGATTTCGGAGCAAAATGGAGCTTGACTTTTACGCCATCGGAATTGATTATAATACCCATCTCTCCCTCCTTCGGTGAGAAGCCCATATCCTCTAAAAACTGGAAAGAAAGTTTGTTGTAATTTGCCGACAATAAGATGTCTATCCGATTCACAACCTCGCACTGGCGGCGCATTTCGCCAACTGCCGAAATCAAATCAACGCCTTGTTTCTTGAATCCTTCAATAATGAAATTGCAAATATTTTCGAGGGCGGCATAGTGGAACTTTCCGGTATTGGAAATAGTGAATTCGATGACCTTTTTGATGGCTGCCTGGGTCTTCTCACCGAAGCCCTTCACGCTCACCAAGCGGTTCTCGTTGCAGGCATAGAGCAGCTCCCCGATGGTTTCGATACCCATTTCTTTCCATATCATTCCCGCCTTCTTTGGTCCGATACCTTTGATGGTCATCATCTTCGCCACACCCTCCGGTGTCTTCTCCAAAAGCAGTTGTAATTCTTCCAGATTATTCGTTTCATTCAGCTCCATGATCTTAGCCGCAATGCCTTTACCGATGCCCTCTATCTTATCCAATTCATCGAGAGGTAAACCCTCTAAGGGCTGCTCTAATCGGTCTATCTTGAATGCCACGTTAGTGTACGACTTTGCATAGAATTCATTCTCATCATGCAGCTCCATCAATCGCCCGAGGAGCTTGAAAGCAGAGGCAATTTCTTTGTTATTCATGGGGCGAAGGTAATAAAATGATGTTAGAATATGATTTGAAGAGTAAGGGATTGGATTCGGCGGTGTGAATTTGCTATTCGGGGTGCAAGGGATTGGATTTGGGGGTTAAGGGATTGGATTCGGGGGTTAAGGGATGCGATTCGGCGGGTTTTTAGTTAAAATTTTAACCTATCTAAAATCATAAATGGAATTAATAATTCTCAATTCGGGGAAGAGAATTTTATTTGAATAACTCCAATCCTTTTCCTGTAATATACCCTGATTTGCCTGATGCACTGGTAACAAAAAAATAGCCGTTGGCAGCGGGTTTCAGGGATTTATATTTTGGATAGATTTGTAAATATCCGTAATAATGAATCCAGCCATATAAGCCATTGTTAATTACATAAAAATTACAATATTCGTCATCCGAGCCTCGCTTGTCTATAATAATTAAATCAAACTGTGGCTCGGTACAATATCTTCTTCTAATAAAATCATAAATACCCCAACAACCATTTAATTTGATGGCAACATTGGGTCCGTTATGATTAAGAATTTCATCGTAAATTGCAGACAATGTATCTTCACTTTTAGGTCTGCCAACAGGAGTATTTACAAAACCATATTTACCATCTTTTTTATAAACTGACCAATATTTCAGATATCCTTTGGCACCTCCGCAGTACCCCATTGGTTCCTGCTTTTCAATTTTTCCATCAGTATTTATCCAAAAATAATTCTTATTTTTTATGCCGGAAAATCTTAATCCAAAATGCCAGTCATAATAAATCCTGTCGAACTCAAATTCTGTAATTTGTTTTCCAAAATTATTTGCCAAAGCAAGTTTGTTTTTTTTCGCAAATAAAAAAAGTTGTTTTCGGCAGGAATTATCTCCTCGTAAATTATTTTATCAATTTTTTTGAGATTAGTATCTACAAAATACCATTTATTTTTTTCAAGAAAAGGATATGCAGTTTGCGCTTGTAATTGGAAAAGCGTGATGCTAAAAAAAGTAATAAAGAGGGATGCTAATTTCATTCTAGTTAATAAATTTCTAAATCATATTCCATGCGAGCTTCGATACCATTTTGCTTGAGGATGGATTGTAGCTGCTGATAGTATTTATAGGAATCCCCTAACTGATGTTTCAGCATGGCATTCTCTGCATCATCCGAAGCGTTGTCCAACAATTCATACCACCACGGTTCTTTTTGTTCAGGTAATGAGATAATATGATACTTGCTGACTTTGCCCATCCTTGCGGCTATCTCGATGGCTTTATCTATGCCGCCCAGAACATCCACAAGATGGACTTTTAAGGCATCTGATCCACTCCAAACACGCCCCTGTCCGATACTATCTACATCAGCCTTAGAGATATGCCTCCCTTCGGAAACCCTTGATATAAAGGTGTCATAAACTTTCTCCACACTGCGTTGAATTACGATGCGTTCGGAGTTGGTCATAGGGCGAGCGGTGGAGCCTATATCGGCATGCTTACCGGTATTCACGGTATCGAAGGTAATTCCTAACTTGTCGTTCAGGAGTTTCTTGGCATTAAATAGGATTCCGAAGACCCCGATAGAGCCTGTAATGGTATTCGGTTCAGCGACGATAGTATCCGCAGCGCAAGAAATATAATATCCGCCGGATGCTGCCACATCGCCCATGGAAACGACTACGGGCTTCACCATTTTTGTGAGGAGGACTTCCCGCCATATTACATCCGAAGCCAATGCACTGCCTCCCGGAGAATTAACCCGAAGAACGACGGCTTTTACTTTATCATCGGTGCGGGCTTTGCGTAAGGCTTCACAGGTGATTTCAGAACCTATTTGGTTTTCTTTTCCTTTGCCGCTGTGTATTTCGCCGACGGCATAAACGATTGCAATTTTATCAGCATTCCATTTCTTATCCTCGTCTTTAACGAAGGCTTTGGTGTATTTTGTGATGTTCACAAAGTTGATGGTAGCATTGGCGGCAAGCCCTAATTGCTTGGCGACGGCGGTTAATAATTCATCGCGATAAACCAATTTATCCACCATCTTTAAACGGAGGGCATCTTCTGGCTTTTGGATGGAGATACTATCGGCAATCTGTTGCAGGGCTTGGGTTTCGAGGTGGCGGCTCTTGGAAATATTATCCAATAAAGTATTCCAGATAGACCCTATAAAACTCCTTATCTGTTTACGGTTATCATCGCTCATCTTATCCATAATATAAGGCTCAACAAAACTCTTATACCGCCCATGCCGAATGATTTGCGGTTCGATACCGAGCTTATCCAAGGCTCCTTTGAAGAACATCATCTGCACGCTCAAACCCTTAAAATCCATGCCGCCTTGCGGATTCAAAAAAATCTGATCGGCGATGGACGAAATATAATATGACCCTTGCGTATATTCCTCGGAATAGGCGTAGATAAATTTCTTGGAATCCTTAAAATCAATCAACGCATTCCGCACTTCCTCGAGCATGGCAATGCCCATCGCGACGCTGCTGACATCCAATAAAATGCCTTTGATGTGTTCATCTTTTTTCGCCTTTTTGATGTTGGCAAGGAGGTCGTTCAAGCCGATATTTTCATTGGCAGTGAGCGCGGAGTAATTGAAATTCTCGAACGGATTTTTAGACGTACGCTCGGTAATGGGCGTGTTTAATTTGACCAACAGCACCGAATTATTCGATACTTTGACATCTTTATCCTTATTGACGGACGACACGACGCCGACCATAATCAGGATTAATACCACCGAAATTAAGAGGAAGGAAAGAAAAAATCCGACCATGGAGGCGAACATAAATTTGAAGAATTGTTTCATACTATTATATACTATTATTATAAGGGTGCAAGGATACAAAATCGGGAGGAAAGGGACGACGGAAGGATTTTTACCTCATAGGAGTCGATTTTTGATTGATAAAAACCCATTTTCTCCATAGATCAAATCATTTCCTCCATAGCGCAAATCATTTGCTCCATGGCTCAAATCATTTCCTCCGTGGCGCAAATCATTTCCTCCATAGCGCAAATCATTTTCTCCATGGCTCAAATCATTTTCTCCATGGCGCAAATCATTTCCTCCATGGCGCAAATCATTTGCTCCATAGCGCAAATCGTTTGCGCCATGGAGCAAATGCCTATTTCAGTATTCAAAAACCTATCGAAATAGAGAATTTGAACCTAGGAATGGTTAGATTTGCCGCCATGAATGAGGTGATTTTACTGCTCGGCAGCAATTTGGGAGACCGCGAGGCATACCTTAATAAGGCTGCGATTTTAATCGAGGGAAGCATCGGGAATATCTTCAGAAAATCCTCGATATACGAAACGGCGGCTTTTGGGAATGAAAACCAAGGTGCATTTTTGAATCAAATAATCACGGTTTTGGTGGATAATACCCCCCACGATTTGCTCGAAATAACGATGAATATAGAAGCACAATTAGGTCGCCATCGCACCGCGAAATGGGCAGACAGAACGATAGATATAGATATTCTTTTCATCGGGAATACCATAATTAATGACCCTGATTTAATAATTCCGCACCCCGAAATCGCATTCCGAAGGTTTACTTTGATACCATTGAATGAACTAATTCCCGATTTCCTCCACCCGAAAATGAATAAAACCATCCATATATTAATGGAAGAATGCACCGACAAACTCCCCGTAACAAAGGTGCTAACTAACGAAAAAGTAGCCGAAACCAGTCCCCCGAAATCAGGAAATAATGAAAACAGTGTAACCCTTTTTGGAGGTTTTAAGTACAAAGGCGACTAAAAAGATAAAAATCTGAATAAATCATTTTGCCATTAATTATAATTTTTGTAATATTGCGCCCTTAATAAAAAACTAAAATTTAGAACTATGAAAACAATTAAACTATTGTTCCTCGCAGCCCTGTTATTCAGCGGCATCCAATTTGTAAATGCTCAAGACGCTAAGACGAGCGGTCAGGAGACGCATCAATCAAGCACACAAAGCTTCGATTTAATGCCTAAGAGAAGTGATTTTAACACCTGGGCTTTGGGTGTAAATTTTGGTCCCACGTTGTTTTATGGGAACGTAACGAGCCAGGCTCAATACATCGAAAGACCGATCAATGATCCAGGACTTTATTTCGGTGTTATGCTGAAGAAATCCATCACTCACTTGTTTGGAATTGAGGGCGAATTTGCATTGGGCGATTTAAAAGGAAAGAATAGTGCGTTTAACTCCACAATGGAAACAAAAGTTCACTATGATTGGTCTTTGAATGCGGTATTCACCTTCGGGAACTTTACCTGGTTGAGCCGGAATCACAAGATTAATTTGAGGGGTTCATTTGGAACAGGGCAAATCAACTTTCAACCAAGTTTGACAAGTAATTTCTTCCAAACCAAATCCGATCCTTATAATATCGCTCCTGCGAAATATATTCCTGATTCCTTGCATACCTGGACAGGGTTGGGGAATACCAGTGAGTATATTTTCCCATTATCTATCGGAGCTTTGTATGACTTGAATCATCACTTCAATCTGATGTTCAGATACAGATATACCGTGGCTTTAGGTAGTAAATTAGATTATACCTGGAAGGCAGATATCTACCATCAATCGTACGGTTGGATTAGCTTAGGCGTGATTTATATCTTTGGAAAGAAAGAAAAGAATATTGATTGGGTAAATCCTATCGGTGAGATTTATAACGAACTTGCCAATGTGGATAAAAAGATTGATGGATTGGCTGATACTACCAAGAAACAATTGGCAGCTATGCAAGCCGTTGTTGATAGCCTTGGAAAGGCAACCGATAAGAAGTTGGGGGATTATGATGTAAAGATGGATAGCTTGAGTGCCAAGATGATGAACAATGTAAACAATGCCGTTACTAATGTATTTAATAACAGTACTGCTACCGGAGCAATGGGTGAATTATATTTACCATCTATTTACTTCCCATCTGATGTTTATGCAATTCAATACACAGATTACGAAAGTTTGGCTTATATAGCTAAGGTAATGAAAGCTCATAAGGACATGAAGTTGATGGTTACTGGTAATTGCGACGAACACAATACAGTTGATTATAACAAAACATTAGGTAAGAACAGAGCAGAAGAAGCTAAGAAACATTTGATCAAAGTTTATGGCATTGATGGCAGCAGATTATCTACTGAATCAAAAGGAAAAGCTGAACCATTGGCAAAGGATATTCTTCAAATAAACAGAAGGGTTGACTTTAATCTAATAAAAGATAAGAAATAATTTTTATTAAGAATAATACAGAAAGCCCGCCTCGTGCGGGTTTTCTGCTTATATAGGGTTTAGTTTGTTACAGAAATCCCAGACTACAATTCCTACGCTTACCGCAATGTTTAATGAATGTTTCGTTCCCCTTTGGAATATCTCGATACATTCATCGGAATAGGGTAGGAGGGAGTCATCAATACCTGTTATTTCATTACCAAAAACTAAGGCATATTTTGTTACTTGTTGTGGAATGAAATCAGCTAAGGAAATACTTTTATCTATCTGTTCGATGATGATAATCTTATATCCTGCTTCTTTTAATTCAATCAATGCATCTTTGGTGGTTGTAAAGTGTTTCCATGTCACCGATTCAGTAGCTCCCAATGCAGTCTTCTGAATGTCTTTATGTGGTGGCTGGGCAGTGATTCCACATAAGTAAATCGCTTCTATCAAGAACGCATCGGCAGTGCGGAAGATAGACCCAATGTTATTCAAACTTCGCACATTATCCAAGACAATTACTATCGGTTCTTTTGCCGCTTCCTTAAACTCTTCGATGGTCTTTCTGCCTAACTCTTCGTTCTTTAGTTTTCTCATGATGTATTAATATTTATCGGCTGCAAAACTATGATTAATCTATTCATCATTTGCCTCCTAATTCCTATCTTTGCAGCCAATAAAATTTAATAAATTATATACAAGATGAAAGAAGTATTTATAGTTAGTGCGGTGCGAACACCGATAGGAAGTTTCGGAGGTTCATTAGCCTCCATGAGTGCCACACAGTTGGGTGCTATCGCCATCCAGGGGGCATTGGAAAGAGCCGGTATCAAGGGGGAAGTAGTCAATGAAGTATTCATGGGCAATGTCCTTTCTGCGAATCTCGGTCAGGCTCCGGCAACCCAAGCGAGCATCAACGGTGGCATCCCTGTTCATGTGCCGGGAACTACCGTTAATAAAGTATGTGCGAGTGGCATGAAGGCAATCATGTTTGGTGCGCAAAGCATTATGCTTGGCGATAACGAAATCGTGGTGGCTGGCGGCATGGAGAGCATGAGCAATGTTCCTTATTATCTCGACAAAGCTCGCAATGGTTATCGCCTCGGCCATGGCGCAATCACCGATGGTTTGGTGAAGGACGGCTTGTGGGATGTTTACAAGGATTATCACATGGGTAATGCTGCCGAGTTATGCGCAGCGGACATGAATATCTCTCGCGCAGACCAAGATGCATTCGCGATTGAGAGCTATAAGAGAAGTGCCGCAGCATGGGCAGATGGCAAGTTCAACGACGAGGTATTCCCTATCTCTATTATCCAAAAAGGAAAGGACCCGATTGTTATTAATGAGGATGAAGAATACAAGAAAGTCAACTTCGCGAAGGTCGAAACCCTGCGCCCTGTCTTTGTAAAAGATGGCACTGTTACTGCCGCCAATGCTTCGACTTTGAATGATGGTGCGGCAGCTTTGGTTTTGATGAGCAAGAAGAAAATGGAAGAACTCGGCTTGTTCCCGATTGCGAAAATCATTTCTTATGCCGATGCGCAACAAGCTCCTGAATGGTTCACGACTACGCCTTCTAAAGCGATTCCTTTGGCATTGCATAAAGCGGGAATGACATTAGATCAGATGGATTATTTTGAAATCAACGAAGCATTTTCTGTCGTCTCTATCGCCAATAATCGCCTCATGAAATTGAATCCCGAGAAGGTCAATGTCAATGGCGGAGCAGTCGCATTAGGACATCCGCTGGGGATGAGCGGTGCGAGAATTGTGGTTACCTTAATCAATGTTCTGAAGCAAAACAAAGGCACTTACGGTGCTGCCGGAATCTGCAATGGTGGCGGTGGCGCAAGTGCTATGGTGATTATGAACTGCTAATTCATAATTAGTTTTATCATCATTTTATTGTAGCTCCCGAAGAGGAAGCTATCATAAAATAATGATGAAATAAAATTCTTGATACAATTGTTTATCTATCGCATCCTCCTGTCGGGTTTTTCTCCCGACAGGTTTTGACTATTGGAATTCCTATAGGTATAGACCTGTCGGGAGAAAAACCCTTTAGGTTTGCAGCCGCAAATTTTTAGAGGTAATATTAGATGCCTTTACTATTTCAGCATATAGCTAAGAAAACTCACAGCCGTGATAACGAATTATCACGGCATTATGAGTTAGTATCACTACTTCAGGTAAC
>CAIMUP010000138.1 GCA_903844645.1 uncultured Bacteroidota bacterium | reverse complement strand
CCGCGCTGCCGTTGAAGAAGGCATCGTACCAGGAGGAGGTGTTGCATACATCCGTGCCATCTCTGCGATTGATAAATTAGAAGGCGAAAACGCTGACGAAACTACAGGCGTAGCTATCGTGAAGAGAGCTTTAGAAGAGCCTCTTCGCCAGATAGTTGCGAATGCAGGTCTTGAAGGCTCAATCGTTGTTAACAAAGTGAGAGAAGGCAAAGGCGATTTCGGTTTCAATGCCCGCACAGAGGTTTATGAAAACCTTTTCGCAGCAGGCGTTATTGACCCTACTAAAGTAACCCGTGTTGCTTTAGAAAATGCCGCTTCTATTGCTGGTATGTTACTGACGACAGAATGCGTTTTGTCAGACATTAAAGAAGAAAAAGGTGGTGGTGGAATGCCCGATATGAGCGGCATGGGCGGAGGAATGGGCGGAATGATGTAATTCCTGCTTCTTCTTTTTAAGAATAAGAAATCCCCTTTCGTTAGTTCGGAAGGGGATTTTTTTATGAATGATATTTGTAATAATGCTCATCCTTTTATTGTAGCCCGCAAGGGCGGAGCTATCATAAAAGGATGAATGAAAACATGCACATCGCAAATCCATCACCTTTCTTTTTCCTAATTTTGCATAATAATAAAATATTGAAACTATGAATGCATTAAAGAAAACGGTTAAAGCCGAAGGTAATGAACTAAAGATTGTTCTTCCTGATGAGTTTAAAGATCAAGAAGTTGACATTGAGGTAACTCTTCATAAAGTTGAGAAAGATGAGCCAGAAAAAAAGGAGTTTGATTTAGAAGAATACCGACAATCAATCCGCGATTATTGGAAAGATTTCAGAGTTGATTTAAGTAATTATAAATTCAACAGAGACGAGCTTTATGACAGAGACGACAGAGGCTAAATCCATCTTTATGGATTCAAATATCCTTGTTTATTTAGTAGATAAGGATATTGAAAAGAAGGAAAAAGTTCTATCCTTAATTTTTGATGAATATACCATAAGCACACAAGTCGTAACAGAAAATGTAAATGCTTGTTTGAAGAAACTTAAACTAAGTAAAGAAAAGGCTTTTGAACATGGACAAGGATTACTAAATAAGTTCAAAGTAGTGCATCTTACTCCCTCCACAGTGGAATCGGCTTTTATGATTTCAAATAAATATCAATTGAGTTGGTGGGATAGTTTAATAGTAGCATCCGCCCTCGAGAACAACTGCGAAACCCTCTACTCCGAAGACATGCAACACGGCTTGGTCATAGAAAATACATTGACTATTGTTAATCCTTTTCTTTAATCTAATATAAGGTTTTTGCAAATAGAATAATAATGAACAACGAACAATATAATGAAATAATAAAGCTATTAAATGAGATTAATAAATCCATTGGATTGCAAATTTTGGAGAAGGTTTTATTAGTATGTGTAGGCATAGTTCCTTCAATTCTTTCGGCCTGGCTTACATATGTTTGGTTACTTAAAAAGGAAAAAGTGATGTTCAATCTAAATACGGAAAAAGAAGATAAAAGAAATTTATCTAAAATTGCAGGAAAAATAAAAGGATTAGCTTATGAACTTAGGGGCAATGCTGCTCAAGCACAAGATTTTAATGTTAAAATATCTTATCTAAAGTGCCACTCTAAATTCGATATAAACAAGGCGGAAGCAAATGAAATGTTCAAAGAGATTAATCCTTTAACAACTGAATGTATAAAAGAGCTCGCTCAAAAAAAATCTGCATTTCTTGAATTAGTTGGCGAATATTGTTATTATTTACCTAAGGACTTGGTCTTGGAAGATCTAATTGAAAAGTTTTCGTCTCAACGTGCTGTTATTCCTGATGGTTTAGAAAAGTTAACAAAAGAAGAAATTTCAAAAATTAATTACGAAGATATTTGTAAGGATTTTATTGAAAGAAATAGGAACGAATATTTTCCTCCAATCAAAAATATTGTTGATTATATCTTTGAAAAAAAGAAGGATTAACGTGAATATCTTTACCTCCTTTCAGTTCAAAAACCCGCCGAATCGCATTTTCTAACCCCCGAATCGCATTCTCTAACCGTTGAATCCAATATTCTAACCGTCAAATCGCATTTGTTACCAGCCGAATCGCAAATGTAGATGCCCGAATCACATTTTTTACCCACCGAATCGCAAATGTACATGCCCGAATCGCATTTGTTACCCCCCGAATCACAAATGCACATGCCCGAATCAAATTTGTTACCCGTCAAATCCCTCTTTATAGTTTAAGATTCCTATCACACCCCTTGCGAATGCTTACTTAGTCCTTGCGATTCCCAACACATAGCTTGCGAATGCTTACTTAGTCCTTACGAGTGGCTACTTATGACTTGCGATTCCCAACATATAGCTTGCGAATGCGTACTTAGTCCTTGCGAATGGCTACTGATAGCTTGCGAATGCGTACTTAGGGCTTGCGACAGGTGTTTTTGCCTATCCTGAAACCCGCGCCCCATATAGCTCCAAGCCCTAAAAGTGTGTTTTTGAAGAGAATTCACAATTACCCTTCCCAATGTTTCTTTAGGAGGATAAAATAATCCCCTCCTCTCCCTTCAAAATCCCTTCCAATCGCAAATGTCATCCCCAATCCATAAAATATTCTTAGTTTTGCACAATATTAAATAAAGAAAAGTATGCCTGCTGTATTAATAATTGACGATGAAAGAAGTATTCGCTTCGCTTTGAGAGAAATATTGGAGTATGAGAACTTCAAAGTGGATGAAGCTGCCAATGGCGCAGAGGGTTTGAAGCTCGCTGCCAAAGAGAATTACGACCTCATTCTATGTGATATCAAGATGCCGGTGATGGATGGTACGGAAGTGCTTCCGAAGCTCCTGGAACTGCATCCTGATGTGCCCGTCGTGATGATCTCCGGGCATGGAACGATAGAGACTGCTGTCGAGGCGATCAAGAAGGGTGCATTCGATTATATCTCTAAGCCGCTCGACCTGAATCGCTTGCTCGTAACGGTGCGGAATGCGATGGATAAAGGCTCTTTGATTACAGAAACAAAGGTATTGAAACGGAAGGTTTCCAAGACTCGTGAGATGATAGGAAACTCTGCTTCCATCATGAAAATAAAAGAGATGATAGCACGCGTAGCTCCCACGGATGCACGGATTCTCATTACCGGCAGCAACGGTACCGGCAAGGAGTTGGTAGCGAGATGGGTACATGAAATGAGCAACCGTTCTAATGCCCCTTTGATAGAAGTTAATTGTGCTGCGATCCCTTCCGAATTGATCGAAAGCGAACTCTTCGGGCATGAGAAAGGTGCCTTCACTTCTGCTATTAAACAACGCCTTGGAAAGTTTGAACAGGCAGACAACGGAACGCTCTTTCTTGATGAGATAGGCGACATGAGTTTATCTGCCCAAGCAAAGGTTTTGCGGTGTTTGCAAGAGAATAAGATAACCAGAGTTGGCGGTGAGAAAGAGATCACGGTGAATGTACGAATCATTGCTGCCACGAATAAAGACTTGCGTAAAGAAATTGAGAATAACAACTTCCGCGAAGACCTGTATCATCGCCTTAGCGTGATACTTATTCATGTGCCTTCGTTGAATGAAAGGAGGGAAGATATTCCTTTACTATGTACTTATTTTATTAAAGAAATATGCGAGGATTATCGTATGCCTGTGAAGGAATTCTCTGCTGATGCGCTGAAGGAAATGCAGGGTATTGATTGGACGGGCAACATACGCGAACTTCGCAACGTGGTAGAGCGTTTGGTGATACTTTGCGATAAGAAAATCACTGCCAAAGATGTGCAGCAATATGGCGTTCGGAATTAAAATATACACTAACATTAAACAATTAATATGATGCCTAAAAAAGTGAAATCTGTAACCCGTTTTAGTTATGCTATCGGGAAGGTTATTTTAGCGAATGAAGACCTTGTTCATGGGGATGAATTCAAGAGTCTTTTCACGCTGTATGATGAGCATGGAAACACGCTCGAGACCATCAAATACAACGACGATGGCGACATGGAGGAGCGGAATACTGCTACTTATGATACCAAAGGAAATGTCGTTTCGGAGGAAACATATTTCGCGTTGGATGATATATCGGAAAAGGTCGCCATTACCCGTAACGACGCGGGTTTGATCATTCAGGAAGAGACTATTTATGGCGATGGTTCGATGGATAAAACGATTTATAACAGGCATGACGATAAGGGTTTATTAGAGAAGATAAAGTTCGATGAAGACAATATTCAGGAGGCGAGAGAAGAATTATTCTATAACGAAAAGAAGTATCTGACAGAATTAAAACAGTATGATGAAACCAATACTATTATCGAACATCAGCAATTTATTTATGATGCCAAAGAAAACATCAGTGCCGTCGTGATGCTTGATAACAAAGGCAATCAGATTGCTCGCAAGGAACACATCTATAATGAAAACGGGGTCGAGATAGAGTCGAGGGATTACAATGAAAAGGGTGTTATTATTTCCCGTGCTTATTCCAATTACGACGAACATGGCAACATGATTGAGCGCATCTTTAAGGACTTCCATTCCAAGTCTGTCTTGATGATTTATGATGATGCGAATCGGTGTATTCAAGAAGAATTATATGATGAAAACAACCAGTTGGTGCGCCGTTCTACCTTTGAATTTGATGACGAAGGAACTTTGGTTGCGGATACGTTTTTTAATGCCGATATGAGTCGTGGCGGTCGCGATGAATATACCGGCAATCGCTACGAATACGATTTTTATTCATAATCCCTCTTTACTAATTATCCCCAAGTAGAGATTATAAAAGTCTCGTTTGGGATGGCATCATGATAAGAATAAAATGATGGATGAGTAGCATTTTCTCTCCCGAAAACTCTGTTTTCTCACCTCTGAATTCCGTTTTCTACTCCTTATATAATGGTGTTTACAACGTAAAAGGTGGTTTAAAAACAGAGAAAACTACTATTGTTACACGACTATCTGGTCGAGTAACACAACTACCTGGTCGTGTAACACAACTACCTGGTCGTGCAACACAACTACATGGTCGTGCAACACAACTACATGGTCGTGCAACACAACTACATGGTCGTGCAACACAACTACATGGTCGTGTAACAATACCACCTGGTCGTGTAATTCCATCTCCTGACGGGTTTTTCTCCCGTCAAGTTTTGATTAAAAGGAATTCCAATCATCAAAACCTGACGGGAGAAAAACCCGTCAGGAGCGAACGAAAGATGAAAAAGGGAACTAATAACTATTAAATAATAAATTTCTTAAATAACAAATAACATGAGTAACGTAAAAGAAAGTAAAACGGCAGCCCGACAGAATACGGTTTCGGGAGGCGTTGAATAAACCTGTGGGGATAAAAACCCGTCAGGAGGCATTCATCTTCCATCCCTTAAAGAAATTGTTGTTTATCCCCAATTAATTACTTTTGCTGCGAAATAATTAAATAGTACGACCATGAAAAAGATGCTTTTGTTGCTCGCCATTCACTTTTCGCTCCTCACCATTCACTCGTTTGCCCAGCCAGATCAATGGAACTGGTATTTCGGGAATAATGCCGCCCTGAATTTCAGCAGTGGCAGCCCGCTTGCCGTTCCGAATAGTGCAATGGATATTAATGAAGGATGCGCTACGGTTTCTGACACTGCCGGCAACCTGTTGTTCTATACCAATGGCGGCAAAGTGTGGGACAGGAACAATAATGAGATGCCTAATGGCTTCGATTTATTCGGTGATTATCCGTATAATCAAGGCACGACGACGCAGGGCGCGTTGATTATTCCGAAGCCTGACAGTGCGGGGATTTACTATATCTTCACTACTGATTATATGGGCGAACCGCACGGCATGTGTTATACCGAAGTGGATATGTCTTTGAATGGAGGCATGGGCGATATTACCGTGAAGAATGCCCAATTGATTGCGCCTGCTTGTGAGAAGTTGTGCGGCATTAAGCATTGCAATAACCACGATTATTGGGTGATAGCGCATGGTTATTTGAACAATATTTACTATGCCTATCTGGTGAATGCTGCGGGTGTTCAGCCTCCGGTGCTTACCAATATCGGCAGCGTGATTGCGACCATCAGCAACACGATGGGATACCTCAAAGCATCCCCTAATGGTACGCGAATAGGGGCTGTGAATTCAGGTATTTACAGTGTTCAGTTGTTCGATTTCGATGCTTCGACAGGCATGATGTCTAATTGTATTTCCATCGCGGTGGATAGCGGGCATGAATATTATGGATGTTCGTTTTCGCCTAATGGTACGGTGTTTTATGTTACCTCTGATTATCCTGGGTCGTACCTTTATCAGTATGATATTACCTCCAACAATGCCGCCACGATTGCTGCTTCGCGATACCTTGTTAACTACACGATGAATTGGGGATATCACGATGCGCTGCAATTAGGTCCTGACCATAAACTGTATTGTACGCGGCAGGGGCATTTTATTGATGCGATCAACTTTCCGGATCATCTCGGTGCCTCCTGTGGTTACGATTCGATGGCGGTAGATCTCGGCAACGGTTACTGCGATTTAGGCTTGCCGAATATGATGGATGCCTATTCCTCTATCCTTACGCTGCCGCACAGTTCCTTCACGGTGGATACCTTGCAAGGATGCAAACCGCTGATGGTTTTCTTTACCAATACGAGTACGAATGCTACCTCTTACTGGTGGCATTTCAGCGAAGGGGGCACGAGTACGTTGACGAATCCGCCCCATTCTTACAGCCACAGCGGCACGTATTCCATTACGTTAGTGGCATACCTTACGACGGCTTGCGGAGTATTCACCGATACCTCGGTACAGACGTTCTACTTCACTGTTTTTCTTCCTCCTACCCTGCCTGTTATTACGCAGCATGGCGATACGCTGACCTCCAGCTTCAATGCCAGTTATGCCAGCTATCAATGGTTTAAAAACAGTGTTTCGGTGAATGGGGCGACGAATCAATCATTCATTATGACGGGTAATGGTTGTTATTATGTAGAGGTTACGGATACCAATGGATGCAAATCGAAGTCCGATTCTATCTGTACCGAGACCGGTATCTATGAAATTATGGCGCAGAACTCCTTTAGTATCTACCCGAATCCGAATAATGGCACCTTCACTTTTCATTCTCAATTATCAACGCTCCATGCGGAATTCACCATTACCGATGTTCTGGGGCAGGAGGTTTATACCACTATTATTAATGATGCGAATAACGATAAAACCTTCCGTATTCCTTTGGCGAATGGCATGTATTTCCTAACGATTACTATTGGCGATAAGCGTTATAATCGGAAGTTGATGGTGAATCATTCGTATTGAATCCTGACCCTGTCGAGGCTCTTACAAGGCTTCATTCTGGTTAATAAAGGATGGAACTAACCATTCAGCGATTCCATCTCCTGACGGGTTTTCTCCCGACAAGGGTTCGGTACATTCAAAACACCGTCAAAAGACTCCTTTTCAATACAATTTATGTAGTTCCACCCCCTCGCGATTTCATTTCTCGCTCACGCGATTTCATTTCGCGAGCGCGCGATTTCATTTCACCGATCGGTGAGAGACCGTGAGCAATCGGTGAGAGACTGTGAGCAATCGGTGGGAGACTGTGAGCAATCGGTGGGAGACCTTGAGCAATCGGTGAGAGACTGTGAGCAACCGGTGGGAGACTGTGAGCAATCGGTGAGAGACTGTGAGCAACCGGTGATTTCACCTCCAGACGGGTTTTTATCCCCAATTAATTACTTTTGCTGCGAAATAATTACAAACTACCGCCATGAAAAGAATAATCGTACTCCTCGCCATTCACTTTTCGCTCCTCACCATTCACTCCTTCGCCCAAACCGGACAATGGACTTGGATGAAAGGCGACAGCACCACTGCCTATACCACCGATAATATTGATGGTGTCTATGGAATACAAGGAGTATTTGATGCCGCCAACACACCGCCCACTTCTTATGAATCTTGTAATTGGACGGATAGGGATGGCAACTTCTGGCTTTTTGGCAGCGATTATGACAATGGCGATTTGTGGGAATTCAAGCCCGCTATCAATCAATGGGCATGGATAAAAGGTTCAGGAATGCCCAATCCGATGGGGGTATATGGAGTGCGTGGAATCCCTTCGCCCACTAATATGCCAGGTGGCAGAGGCTGGGGAGTAGGTACTTGGGTAGATACTGCTGGCGACCTCTGGATGTTTGGAGGAATCGGGCAGGCAATGGTCAATCAAGGTGGCTTGAATGATTTGTGGAGATACCATATCGCAACTAATGAATGGACTTGGATGGCAGGAATAGCAACCGTCGTGAACAGCCTCGGTCACTACGGAATAATGGGCGTTCCCGATACCTCCAATGTGATTCCTTCCCGCTGGGAAACCAATGCCACTTGGGTGGATGCCGACAATAACCTTTGGATATTTGGCGGATACACGGGGTATAGCCACTACGATACTTATTCAGACCTTTGGAAGTATGACCAAAGCACCAATATCTGGACTTGGATGAAGGGTTCCAATGTATTGAATGATACTGCCGGAGTGTATGGTATTAAAGGCGTTCCGAATGCAGCAAATAACCCTCCTTCCCGTGGCTGTTACTCCAAATGGAAAGACAGCGATGGGAATTTCTGGCTCTTTGGCGGGATGGATTTTGGTTATCCAAGTTATTCCACACTGCGCCTTTTTAATGATTTATGGAGGTTCAATCCTACTACCCTCGAATGGACCTGGATGAGCGGCACCAACTTGGTAAATGACACCGGCAGGGCAGGAACTATCTGTGTTGGCGATACCCTGAATGTCCCCCGAGGACGCTTTGAAAACCGTGCCGTCTGGACAAGACCTTGTGATAACTTCGTACTGTTCGGTGGTGGAACACATTTCTCTCTACTAAACCTTTTAGGAGACTTTTGGAATTACAATGTCGCAACCAATCAGTGGACGATGATAGGCGGAACGACTTTAATAAATCAACCCGGCAGCTATGGAACAATGACTGTTTCCAGTCCGACCAATTATCCCCGCAATCGAATGGGTGCATTGGGCTGGAGTGATACGACAGGGAATCTTTGGCTTTTCGGAGGGCATGTATGGATGGGTAGTTGGATTAATGATCTATGGCGGTATGTTCCCAACCCTCAATGCCCCGTCCTTGGCACACAAACCAATGTTACCAGTGCCTTCACTGCTCAACCGATTGCGGGATGTAATCCTTTGACCGTTACCTTTACGAATTATAGTGTCAATGGCACGGTTTATTATTGGAACTTCGGCGATACCACCATGAACAATACCACTAATCCTGTGCATACCTACACTCATCCTGGTACTTATACAATTCGCCTCATTGTTAATGCCGGATGTGCTTATCATCCTGATACTTCTTATCAAACCGTTACCGTCTTTCCTGATCCTTCGCCGAATATTTCGGGAGATAGTGTATTCTGTAATGGGAATTCTTCTATCCTTACCACAGGCTCTTTCACTCAATACCATTGGAGCAATGGTTCAACGATTCAGAGTACTATCGTTGATACTTCAGGTACTTATATCATCACCGTTACCGATGGCAACGGATGTACAGGCACTGCCACCAAAATAATTACCGTTAATCAAATTCCTACTCCTATTATTACTGGGGACAGTGCATTCTGCTATGGCAGTTATTCTAATCTCGATGCGGGTTCTTATCTACAATATCATTGGAGTACAGGACAGACCACCGAAACTGTTACTGTGAATATCGCAACTACCTATACAGTTACCGTTACCGATGGCAATGGTTGCATCGGTACTACTTCCAAGAACATTATTATTCATCATCCTGCCCCAGCTTTCATTGGCAATAATTCTCTTTGCAGTGGTAGTTCTTTGCTATTGAATGCAGGTACTTTCGCTGCCTATACCTGGAGTACCGGAGCGAATACCCAAACCATTACCATCAATACCGCCAATACCTATTCTGTTACCGTTACTGACTCTTTCGGATGCACCGCGACGGCTGCCATTAATATTAATATTAACCCCAATCCTACCCCGACAATAACAGGGAATACCACCATCTGCCCTGGCGATTCCATCACGCTTAATGTTGGTTCTTATTCGCAATATCTTTGGAATACCGGCAGTACGAATCAATCAACGATAATCCATTCACCAAGCATCTACACCGTTACTGTCACCGATGCCGATGGATGCACCGGTACGGCTTCCGTTATTATTAATTTAATCCCTCCTGTTCCCGTTATCAGCAACTTTTTTCCCAATCAATTAAACGGTTGCAGCCCAATAACCATTGACTTTATCAATACCAGTACCAACGGTACCTCTTTCTCTTGGAATTTTGGCGATAGCACCTCTGCCACGTCCGTCAATGCTTCCCATACTTATACCGATTCCGGCACTTACTCGGTAACTCTTATAGCTTCTGCGAATACACCTTGCGGAATCGTTGTAGATACTTTTATTCAGCGTGATTTAATCCATATCGAACACCCGATTACCATTACCAGCGACTTCATTGCGCAGCCGGTAATAGGATGTTCTCCTTTAACTGTAAACTTCTCCAACACCAGCACGAACGGGGCTTCGTATCACTGGTCGTTTGGCGATGGTAGTAGCGATTCCACGATGAATCCTACCCATACTTTCGATACTGGAACCTTCTATGTAAATCTTATTGCCTACAATTATTCCAGCCGATGCAACAACCTTCCTGATACTAAAACAATAACCATCACGGTGGATCATTGTGCCTTGGATATTCCCAATGTTTTCTCCCCGAATGACGATGGCAAGAACGATTTCTTCAATATCATTGCTGATGGATTTATGAATTATCATCTTCTCATCTTCAATCGTTGGGGCATGAAGATTTTTGAGAGTAACGCCGCCGCCTTCTTATGGAATGGCAAGACGAATAACTCCGGAAGCACATGCCCCGACGGCACTTATTATTATATCTTCTCCGCCAATGATATCACTGGTAATAAAATCTCTGAAAAGGGGTTCATTACCTTGATTCGGTAATAGCTCTTTTCGAAAAATAGTAAAGTGTCTTTTTTGTTTTCTTGATAACCTTTGATTCTTAAAACCCGTCAGGAGAAAAATCTGACGGGAGCGTGGGAGATGAAAATTCCGCCCTCCAAATCGCCTTTCCTCCCCCCGAAGCCCTTTTATCAAACCATAATATCCTGATATTCAGCGAAAAGAGAAATGTTTACCCTCCCCTGAAACATGTTTCAAACCGTTTGAAACATGTTTGGAAGGCTTTGAAACATGTTTATCGCTCCGCAAAAGATGTTTATCGTTCCGGTAAAGATGTTTATTACTCCGATAAAGATGTTTATCATTCCGGTAAAACAGTCATTAAATAGCATCAAATCGTAAAAATGAAACTTTTTTCATTACATCCAAAAAAAATCTTGTTGAAGTTCAGGGAATTGAGGTTAAGATAGTCGGTCTTTCAAACTTTGAACCTTGGACCTTTTTAAGAATTTTCGGGATAAATTTGGATTATGTATAAACTTTTTCCTATTTTTGCCGTCGAACAAATAATTTTTACGGGGGTGCAGAAAACCGAACAGAGTAAGCAAAAATAAATAACATTAAATAAATAATTAAATAATTAAACAATGAAGAAAATTAGTTACGTTACCTTGATCCTTGGGCTTGCCCTCGGGCTGCTGTTCACGAATGTGTCAGCCAACAGTATGATGAATGGCACGATGAATGCCTCATCATCAATTTCTAACAATGGTGCTTCGCCAGAGATGATGGCAGCACCGAGTGCCATGCCGGATAATACCAGTATCGGCTGCGCACTGACAGGATTTGCTTATACTATTCCCTTCGGGCAAGCGATTTTTTGCGCAGGCAATCCGGGGGATACTATTCAGGCAAATCTTTTTAATGATACCGCGGCTTCTTATTTATGGAGTACGGGTGCGACAACACAATCTATTTATGTTACGGTAACGAATAATTATATCGTTACGATTACCGACATTCATGGTTGTACCGGAACATTAAATGCTTCGGCAACGGTGAATCAACCACCGCCAGCACCGGTTATTGACTCGGCAGCAGGAACAACAGCTTGTAATAAAAGATTGTATGCCGATGTGCCTGCCTTCTCTTATTTATGGAGCAATGGTGCTACCACGGATACGATTCTTGCGACTTCAGGAATTTATACTTTAACAATCAGCACGGCACAGGGCTGTACCTCCACCTCGACACATCATGTGGTAATTGCAGGAGGACCTGTTGCTACAATTTCCGCAAATGGACCACTGACCTTTTGTGCTGGTGGCAACGTAATCTTAACTGCTCATGGTGGCGGAACGTATCATTGGGATAATAACTCGACAGTAGCCGCCCGAACAGTGAATGCCGCAGGGACTTATACCGTTACCGTTACTTTGAATGGATGCACGGCTACCGCGAATGTAATTGTTACCGTAGCGAATCCTCCTGTGGTGAATATCACTCCGAATGGAAACGTAACAGTTTGTAACGGCAGTAGTGTGAATTTATCAACGAATAATAACGGAGGAGGAGCTTTATACCATTGGAGTACTGGAGCTACTACCCGCCCAATAACAGTAACCCCTACGGCAACTACAACTTATACCGTTACCGTTACCAATGTAGCAGGATGTACCGGAACAGCAACCAAGACCGTTACCGTAAGTGCATTGCCAGTACCGGTAATTAATGCCGCAGCTCCTACACAATGCTACAGAACATTATCTACCACACAAAACTTTACTAACTATTTATGGAGTAACGGAGCGAATACAACTACCGTAAATGCTACCTCTGGCGTATGGACAGTAACCGTTACCAATGCCGCAGGATGTACCGGAACGGCAACAATTACAGTTACTATTGCCAATGCACCAGCACCAGTTATTACCTTCCCAGGCAATGATTCGATATGCGCAGGAACTACGAAGGTTCTTTCTTTATCGGCAGCTTTTAGTACCTATCATTGGAGTCAGAATAATGCAAATACCGCTACCATTACTGTTAATGCAACCGGACTTTACCGAGTTACCGTTACCCGTGCAAACGGATGTACCGCAGTTGCTCAACAACAAATTACGGTTATTACCGTAGCTCCTACCATTGTTAGAATTCCTGCAAACGGACCTGTTTGTAGTGCAGATTTATTAAGATTGCGAGTACCTATTCCTAATAATACTGCTCCTTATACTACTTATCATTGGAGTTTGAATAACTTAGCTACTGATACCATTACATTTACCGCTACCGGAACTTACAGAGTAACCGTTACGAATTATCTGGGATGTACAGGAACTGCAACCATTAATGAAACGGTTAATGCGTCTCCGGCAGTACCAGTTATTACCGTTACCTCTCCAACCAATTGTTCAAAACTTTTAACCACCACCAATAACTATTCAACATATAACTGGACAGGCGGTGGAAATACGAATACCAAAGCAGCATTGGCATCAGGAACTTATACTGTTACAGTATCAAATGCAGCAGGTTGTACAAGAACCAATTCTTCTACTGTCGTTGTTACCGCAGGACCTACACCGACAATTGTTCCAAGCGGACCAACAGTGTTCTGTTTAGGAGATAGTGTCCATTTGAGCACCTCAACAACTTATAATGCTTATTTATGGAGCAATGCAGCAACAACAGCAACCATTACGGCATTAGTTACCGGAAATTATGCGGTTACCGTTACCAATGGTCAAGGATGTACAGGAGTTGCTACTATTCAGGTTACAGTGAATGGAAATGTTATTCCTACAGTTACCCCAGCCAATCCAATCAATGTTTGTGCTGGAGCAACGGTAACGCTTACCCTGACAAATGCGAATAACTTCCAATCACATCTTTGGAGTAATAATTCAACTGCAAATGCTATAACAGTAACTACAAATGGTACATATTCTGTAACTACATGGTCTGGTGCGGGATGTACTCATACCGTAAACAGGACAGTAACTTTTTATCCATTACCCACTCCTACCATTACTGCTAATGGTCCATTGACATTCTGTACGGGTGGAAGCGTGGTACTTTCTACACAAGCATTCTCTACTTATCATTGGAGTCAAGGAAATGCAACTACTCAATCTATTACCGTTACTACGGCAGGCACATACAGAGTAACTGTTACCACTGCCCAAGGTTGTACAGGTACAGTACAAGTGATAGTTACAGTAAATACAATTGTTCTTCCTACTATTACACCAGCAGGACCTACAACTATCTGCGGAGGTGGATCAGTAACTTTATCTACACAAAATTATACAGGTTATAATTGGTTGCCAAATGGTCAAACCACACAAACCGTTACACTTAGTCCGACCGTTACAACTGCTTATACTTTAATAGTAACAAATGCTACAGGATGTACTGCTACGGCAACAAGAATTGTTAATGTTAGTCCTGCAGCAACAGCTACAATTACTCCAAGCGGACCTACATCATTTTGTACTGGCGGTAATGTTACCTTAGTAGCAAATCTTAGCACTTCGTATCATTGGAGTACTAATGCAACTACACAATCCATCTTGGTTACTACAGCTGGAAATTATATTGTGACAATTACCAATGCGGCAGGTTGTACAGCCACGGCTTCTCAATTGGTTACTATAGGTGGGAATCTTACTGTAACAATTACACCAAGTGGACCTACTGCATTATGTAGTGGAAACTCCGTTAATCTTGATGCAGGTCCTTATACTTCATTTATCTGGAGCAATGCTGCCACTTCACAAATCATCAATGTAAATACTGCTGGAACTTATACCGTTACCGCTACCCAAAGTGTGGGTTGTACAGGTACTGCTTCTGTAACAATTACAGTTAATCCGAATCCAACCCCTACCATTACCGCAAATGGACCAACAGCATTCTGCTCTGGTGGTTCTGTTCTTTTAGATGCTGGAGTTTATGCATCTTATACATGGAGCAATGCTGCAACCTCTGAAACAGTTTCGGCTACTGCAAATACAACTTATACAGTAACTGTTACTGATAACAATGGATGTCATGGTTTAGCCTCTCAAGTAGTTACTGTAAATACAAGCCCTACTCCTATTATTATCCCTACTGGTCCTACTAACTTCTGTGCTGGAGGTAGTGTAACTCTTGTTTCTACTGTGGCTACCTCTTATTCATGGAGCACTGGTGCAACATCTCAAACTATTACTGTTAACACTGGTGGAACTTATGTAGTTACCGTTTCTGATGCTATCGGATGTACCGGAACTACTTCACAGGTTGTTACTGTTAGTGCTGCACTTAACCCAACAATTACTACGAACTCTCCTACATCTTTCTGTAATGGGGGAAATGTAGTTTTACATCTTTCAGGATTTACAAGTTATGCTTGGAGCACTACTGCAACAACAGATTCTATTACTGTTACCACATCAGGAACATATTCTGTTACAGTAACAAGTGGAAGTGGATGTACTGGAACAACTTCTCAAGTAGTTAATGTATTCAATATTCCCGCCCCTGTTCTTACAGCTACCGGCCCTACTATCTTCTGTGTAGGTGGTTCTGTAAGTATTGATGCCGGTGTTTATGCTTCTTATACCTGGAGTTCTACAGAAACTGTGCAAGCAATTACTGTTACCACAAGCGGCTTGTATTCTGTTACCATTACCGACGCCAACGGTTGTACTGCCTCTGCTACACAATCTGTAACGGTTAATGCGAATCCAACAAATACCATTACCCCAAGTGGAAATACTACTTTCTGCCAAGGTGGTTCAGTAACTTTAGATGCTGGTGGTTCTACTTCTTTCGCATGGAGTAATGCTGCTACATCACAATCTGTATCTGCTACTACTTCTGGAATCTATGCAGTTACAGTAACAGATATTAATGGATGTACGGTAACGGCTTCTCAAACAGTAACGGTGAATACTTTACCTACCCCTACTATCTCTCCTAATGGTCCTACTTCATTCTGCCCAGGCGGAACAGTAGCATTAGATGCCGGTACTTATCCTTCTTATTCTTGGAGCACTACCGAAACTACTCAAGCAATCAATGTGAATACCAGTGCTACAATCACTGTTTCGGTTACCGATGCTAATGGTTGTGTCGGTACTGCTTCTCAAGCCGTTGTGGTATTCCCTGCTCCTACGCCTACCATCTCTGCAAGTGGTCCTACCACATTCTGTTCTGGTGATTCCGTTACTTTGGTTGTTGGGCTTTATGTTTCTTACAACTGGAGCACAACAGGTACTGATGCCGCTATTACCGTTACCACTTCCGGAACTTATTCCGTTACTATCAACGATGTGAATGGTTGTGTAGGAACAGCTTCCACAACAGTTACTGTGAATCCTACTCCTAATGCTACCATTACCCCAAGCGGTCCTACTACATTCTGTACTGGTAGTTCGGTTTCATTATCTGCTACTGCAAGCACCTCTTATGCTTGGAGCACAGGTGAAACCACTCAAGCAATTACTGCTAATGCCACGAATACCTATATCGTTACCATTACCAATGCTAATGGTTGTACAGGCACTGCCTCGCAAGATGTTACCGAAAATTCTATCCCAGTAGTATCTATCTCTTCAAGCTCTGGTTCTGATACCTTATGTTCAGGATTCAGTACCGATTTAGATGCTGGTGGATATACTTCTTACGTATGGAGCAATGCCGGTACGAACGAAACAATTACTGTAAACACTGCTGGTACTTACACCGTAACAGTTCACAATCTTAACGGATGTACAGGTACCACATCAGCTACTATTACCGTGAATCCATTACCTACCGTATCCTTCACCTTTGCGATAGATACTATTTGTATTAATCATGCTGTGATCACCCTTTCTGGTGGTTCTCCAAGCAATGGTTCATATACAGGCGCAGGAGTTACCGGAACATCGTTCGACCCAAGTATTGCAACTGTCGGTAACGATACCTTAAGATATTTCTTTACTGACCTTACTACGGGCTGTACCAATTTTGCAGAGCATGTAATTTATGTAAGTTCTTGTACTGGCGTGAACGATTTCACGAACGGGCATTACGTAACCGTTTATCCAAATCCTAACGGCGGAAACTTCACCATCAGCTACAATGTTGCTGCCCAATTAACCGCGATGAGAATCGTAGATATGACAGGCAGAGTAGTTTACACGCAAACACTTGCTGGCTTAACCGGCAAAGCAACTGTGAATGCCGCAAGTCTAAGCCCAGGGATTTATTATTACGAAGTAATATCTAATGATAACATCACCGCGCAAGGCAAGATGGTGATTACGAAATAAAGAGTTTATTAATGATTTGTACTAAGAGCCGTTGCAGCAATGCAGCGGCTCTTTTTTTTGGCGACAGTTTGGGTTATTAAAATTAAACAATCTTTGCGCCCCAGAATGAACCAAATAATGCCATATAATAGTACCGCCGCCGCCCTGAATAAAGTGGATATCAGCCTTTTTGAAGGTATGATGAACGCCGTGAATAGTGCCATAGAATCGGCGAAGAGTGCCATGGAAGCCGTGAAGATCGCCATGGGATTGGTCAAGGGCGATTTTGACGGATATAATGGCGATTTTTGTTCCGTGAAAATCGCCATGCGATTGCTCAAGGGCGATCTTGAAGCCGTCAAGGGTTCTGTTAATGGAATAAATTATCCCGAAATTAACAATAATATTAAAAATTAAATTTATTAAACGATGCCAAAAAAAGTATGATGATTACATTCCATCGTCCATAGTTTTTGGAGGATAAAAAGAAAAAGAGTTGAAAATCGCAAGCCCCCGAATAGCTTTATTCGGGGGCTTGCGATTTATAAGAAGGAATCCTGCTACGGAATCATTATCCGCCAAACTGTCGCAGATGATGGTCGGTATGGTTATAATTCAGTTTACCCCAGTCCGTCTTGCTGAATTTACCTACCAATTTATTCTCTGGAATCAAAGTAGCGGTTGTTACAAACTTCTCAATCTTGCTCTTCAGGTTCTTGCGCTCCGCCTCGAAATCGGTAGGGTTAATATTGCGAGCCACCGTGTTTATCTCCACAAATGTTTCAGCTCTTTCCTTCGGCGGAGCAGTATTTAATAAGAAAAACCGTAAGAGCCACTTCGGTATTTTCGGAGGATTAGAAAGGGTAGGATCTAGTTCGCCAGTAGCAATATCGAATGCCATCGCCATGTGGCGCAATCCCTGATTCACATTCATCTTACCCCACTGCGCCTTGGCATCGGGTTGCAATGCGTCAATACGTTTCAGTATCGCGTCTTTGGTTTCTTTGTCGAATAAATTCTTCATGTTATTTTATGTTATTTAATTATTGAGATATTAATCCTGGTGCATAAAAAAGTCAATCACTTTTTGCGCCAATTCGATACCGATCCGTTCCTGCGCCTCCTTCGTAGAAGCCCCGATATGTGGTGTAGAAGAAACATTGGGATGCTCCAATAAATCCTTGTTGGGCTTTGGTTCACCAACGAATACATCGAGACCTGCATACGCCACTTTGCCTGTATTCAACGCATCCAACAAATCTGTTTCGTTGACAGCACCACCACGAGATGTATTGACAATACCCACGCCTTGCTTCATCAGTTCAAATTCCTTTTTGCCGATAACCGGTGTTGCGCCCTTGGGAAAAGG
Organism: uncultured Bacteroidota bacterium; assembly: GCA_903844645.1. GTDB lineage: Bacteria > Bacteroidota > Bacteroidia > AKYH767-A > JABDAW01 > JABDAW01. The sequence goes on along the minus strand of CAIMUP010000138.1, from coordinate 41,284 downwards.
AACGTGCAGGGTAATGAAATCGCTCTTGGCTAATAAGTCTTCAAAGGGTACGGTATTCATCTTAATCATGATTACGGCATCGTTGGAAGCATGGAAGAAATCGAACTCTATCTTCACCTCCGAGGCATGGAGCTTGAAGGGCATTACATTCATCCCAAGCCCTAATGCAATGCGAGCCGTAGCTTGCCCAATCCTACCGAAACCAATGATGCCGATGGTCTTTCCGCGTAGTTCGATACCTTGGGAATAATTCTTCTTTAATTCAGGGAATTTATCCACGCCATTCTCTGGCATTTGTCGGTTGGAATGATGCAAGAAACGCACCATCCCGAAGAGATGTGCATACACCAATTCTGCCACAGACTGCGAAGAAGCATCAGGGGTATTGACTATCTTGATGCCCTTGTATTTCGCGAACTCCACATCAATATTATCCAAGCCTACACCCGCTCTGCCGATCAAACGAAGGTTTGGGCAGGCGGTAATAATATCTTCAGTTACCTTGGTGGCACTGCGAACTAAGATAGCATCGTAATTCACTAATTCCTTTGCCAAATCTTGTTGCGAAACTTTGTCGGTGATGACTTCAAAGCCTGCATCCGTAAGCATCTTCTTCCCGATAGTATCTATGCCATCGTTTGCTAATATTTTTATCATTCGATACTGATTTTATTTAAGTTTTAATATGTCTTCAATGGCTCTCGTTACTTCGACCATATCCTTCAAAGTAAGTTCGCCCATGTGTGCAATGCGGAAGGTTTTATCTTTTAATTCGCCGTAGCCGTTAGATATTTGCATGCCACGTTTTCCTAATTCTTTATTCAGGTCAGAGAAGTTGAAGCCAATGGTATTATTAATGCAAGTAACCGTCATGGATTCAAAACCAGGCTTAGGATAAACTTTGAAGTGACGATTCGCCCAATCAATCATGAATTCTGCCATCTCGGTATGGCGGATGAAACGGTTCTCGATGCCTTCTTTTTCGATTCTATCTAATTGGAAATCCAAAGCAAACATGTGCGACAAAGAAGGGGTGGATGAATACTGATGATCCTTCTTATCTATATATTTAATGATGTTCTTTAAATCGAGATAATACCCTTTATTTCCTACCACATTAAACCGTTCTTCTGCCTTAGGAGATACCGATGCCAACGCCAATCCTGGTGGTAATGCCAATGCTTTTTGCGAGGAGGTGATACAAATATCTATCCCTAAACGATCTACTTCTATCTTAGTCCCAGCCATTGAACTGACGCAATCAACCAAGAATAAAACATCAGGATATTTCCTAACAATATCTGCGATGCCATCTATCGGGTTCATGATGCCGGTAGAGGTTTCATTATGGGTAATCGTAACCACATCGTACTTGCCGGTCTTCAGATATTCGTCCACAGTTTTGGGCATGGTCGGATTGCCGGATTCTTCGACATGAAGATCCACCGGAACATCATTCAGCCTTGCCAAATCAGCCCAACGATTGCCGAAATCGCCTACCGAAAAAACAATTGCTCGTTTCGCAACGCTCCCTCTTATCGCGCCTTCCATCAAGCCTGTGCCGGACGAGGTGGACAATGCTATTTTATTCTTAGTGAACATCAAATTGCGCATCTTTTCGGTGATACGGCGTTGCAAGTCAGATGCATCTTTGCTACGATGCCCTATCATCGGGGTAGCCATCTTGGCAAGGACATCGGGATGGACATTGGTCGGTCCAGGGATGAAGAGTTTTTTGAATTCCATTTCGTGTTTATTTTTATTTATTAAGGGTGCAAACTTAACAAAGATTGTGGAATAAAAAACGTTCCCTGCATGTATCTTCGTTTCATTCCGGATTTTAAAATCGAAAAACCTCTTCAGGCGTCAGAGATACTATTTCGGCATAATTACGGAAAAGGGACTAAAAATAGCTCTTACGAAAGCTCCAAAAGATGTCGTGTAAGGAGCAAAAGATGTCGTTAAAAGAGTTTTAGCAACATCTTTTGCTCCTTTAGCAACATCTTTTGCTCTTAAATCGTTCGCTAAAACTCTTATACCTGTCGTGAAAACTCCTATACCTGTCGTCATGGCTCTAATACCTGTCGTGAAAACTCCAAAACCTATCGTCATAGCTCCAATGCCTGTCGTGAAAACTCCAAAACATGTCGTCATTGCTCTTATGACGTTCGTCATAGCTCCAAAACATCTATGTTTTGCTCCTCTGCAAGGATGTTTTGTTCCTTTGCATGGATGTTGAGGAGCAAAACCCGTCAGGGGAGAACGACAACGATAGCGGGAATATAGAATGCCACCTTTGCTGGATGAAAGGGCTGCCGAATCAGATTATTTTTCTCTCTCGAAAGATGTAATTTTAACGCCTCAATATTCGCTGCTTTTGTTTGATAAAATAAAATTTAAAACCTGCTATTAATAATACCAATGATGCAAAAAAAATGCCTGCTGATAATAGTCTTAATCGCTATTTCATTCACGATACATGCACAGATAAAAGTTACCAGCTTCAGCAAAGATGCGAATCTTTTTTTGAATGACATGCAGAACTTTTTGGAAGAAACCAACAAGCTCGAGAGTGCCGTCATCATGGCTGAATTCAAGGCTATCTGGAAGATTCCGAAAATGATTCCGAAGGATGAAGGCAAGTTTTATAAAGCCGCCAACGAAGCCATGGTATTGCGAATGAAAGAAGGCGATAGTTTGAATTTTATCTACTCCGAAGCGAGCAGAAAATTGAGCGATGCACAGATAGAAACGGTGATTAAAAATTGTAATACCATGCTGAAGAAAAGGATGAAAGCATATCCCGATTTTATGAACTATATTTATGCCTTGATAAGCTTCGTACAAAGCTCCCAAACCGAGGCAAGCTTCAATGCCTGGCAGGCTTCGTTAGAGAAGTTGCTGAACGGAACGAACAGGTATTTCGCATCCTATATCAACACCTGCAACGGCTTGTTTTTGCGGAATACTTTGTACTCCTCGAATGCCACCAGATGGGTATCGAGCAGTAGTAATTATACCTTCGAGTTCGATTCCATACCGAAGATTATCTTTGGAGATATTACCCTGAAAGATTATGCAAAAGGCGACAGTTCGTTGATATTTAATACGAAAGGAGTGTACTATCCTACCAACGAATTGTTCTATGGCAAAGGCGGCAAGGTGAACTGGAAACGTGCGGGAATAGGCGAGGATACTGTGTATGCTATGTTGAATGATTATACCATAAAAATCAAGGGCGATGAGTTCTTTGCCGACACAGTTACGTTTTATAACAAAGCATATTTTAATAAACCCCTGATCGGGAGATATACGGATAAGATTATGGCTGCTATCACACCCTTGAATGCTACCTATCCACGCTTTGAATCGTATAATAAACACCTGGAGATAAAACAAATTTTTAAAGATATAGATTACGAAGGCGGCTTCTCGATGCATGGCAATAAAATTCTTGGTGCAGGCACTCCCGGGATAGATGCAAAGTTGACGATTTATTATAAGAACAAGCCGACATTTATAGCTACTTCGCAGAACTTCACAATGAAACCCGATAAGATAACATCGGGCAGCGCAGCTATAACATTGTACTACGAAAAGGACTCTATCTACCATCCTGGATTAGAGTTTAAATACATCGTGAAGGATAGAGAATTGGCATTAGTGCGTAATGATGAAGGCGCATCGAAGTCTCCTTATTATGATTCGTATCACCGTCTTACTTTGTTCTTTGATGCCCTGTATTGGAAGATAGATGATCCTTTGATACAGATGAAGATGATCTCTGCAAGTGGTGAAAGCAAGGCGAGTTTTGAATCGTATAACTTCTATCGGGATTACCTCTTCCGCTCTATGCAAGGAGTTTCGGAAACGAATCCATTATACACCATGAAACATCTGTCAGAACGGATGAAAAGCAGAGAGTTTCTCGGTATTGATCTTGCGCATTTCATGCATATAAGTTTAGAGAATATCCGCTCCTTTTTGTTGGATCTATCTACCAAAGGTTACCTTTCTTATAACATGAATACCGATGTTATTGTATTAAAAGACAAACTCTTTTATTACATCAGTGCAAGGGAAGGAAAGAGCGATTATGATGTGATACAATTTGAATCCACTATATTAGGTAAACCCAATGCCAAGTTGAGTTTGCTGGACTTTGCCTTGGATATTAATGGAGTGAAAAGAATCTTCTTAAGTGATTCACAGAATGTAAATATCTACCCTAAAGACCAAGAGATAAAAGTGCTAAAGAACCGAGACTTTAAGTTTGCAGGTTTAGTGAAAGCAGGGCGTTTCGACTTCTATGGCAAAGAGTTTGCATTCGATTATGATAACTTCAAGATTGATTTGAAGAATGTGGATTCCTTACGACTAAAAGTCCCTGGTGATACAGCAGATGCGAATGGTCGCATTCCGGATATCAGAGTGAAGAGTGTCTTGCAAAATATTACAGGAGATTTGATGATTGATAACCCTGCAAATAAGTCCGGTGTGAAAGACTTCCCTGAATACCCTATCTTCAATAGCAAGAAGGATTCTTATGTGTTCTATGATAGGCAAGAAGTACAACATGGGGTCTATCATAAGGATAACTTTTACTTCCATCTAATTCCCTTCACGATTGATAGTTTAGATAATTTCTCGAAGTCTGGATTGAACTTCCTTGGCACATTTGTTTCTGCCAATATCTTTCCTGATTTCAAAGATTCATTGCGTCTTATGCCGGATTATTCTTTAGGCTTTAATCGTCCTACACCTGTTAATGGTTTCCTGATGTATGGCGACAAGGCGACGTATCACAATGATATTAAATTAAGCCACGAAGGACTCCGTGGTGATGGCGAATTGAACTACCTGACATCTATCGCTAAGTCGCATGATTTTATTTTCTATCCAGACTCGACTAACACTACTGCCTTCGAATGGATCGTGAAAAAGGAATTATATAAAGGAGTTGAATTCCCAGAGGTTAGGGCTACGAATATCTACATTCACTATATGCCTTATCAGGATGCTGAATATGTTTATGCACGAGGAACACCAATTGATATGTACGAAGGCTTTTCCAAGTTTATGGGGAATTATATCAACACTCCGAATGGCTTGACAGGTAGCGGTTTGATGGCATTCTCCGGTGCAGAAATGAACTCCGAATTATTCCACTTCAAACAGAACGCTGTGCATTGCGATACTGCTGACTTCCGTATTAAATCAGATGACTCAACAAAGCTTGCTTATGATTCCAAGAACGTGCAAGCTGATGTCAACTTCATTCAAAAGTATGGTGAGTTCAAATCTAATTCTGGAACCCAAGCGCAGAAGTTTCCCCTTAATCAATATATTTGTTATATAGACAAGTTCAAATGGTTTATGGATAAGCAGACCATGGAGTTCAGTAGTTCAGGAACACCATCTGCAAAGGATACTTCCAATCTTGAATTAGCTGGTTCGGAGTTTGTTTCTACACATCCTAATCAAGACTCGTTGCGGTTCCGTGCGCCCACTGCCGAGTATAGTTTAAAGGATTATGTCATTCATGCTCACGAGGTGGTTAGTATAAAGGTTGCAGATGCTTCCATCACTCCTGATAGTGGCAATGTTACTATCCATAAAAAGGCTGTGATGGATCCATTCAAGAATTCAAGAATCGTGGCTAATAATGTTACCAAGTATCATAATATCTATAATGCCGATTTGACCATTACCAGTCGAAAGAACTATGCTGGCAGCGGCGATATGGATTATGTTGATATTACTAAATCGAAGCAACGCATCCATCTGGATAAGATTTCTGTGGATACAACGGGGCAAACGGTTGGCTCGGGAACTATTACAGATACTACCTTTACCTTGGGTCCTCCATTTGCATACACGGGCGATTTTAAACTTGTAGCCTCCAATGAAAACCTTTTATTTAATGGCTATGCCAAATTAAAATTCTTAGGTTCATGCAATACTCTTGCGACCTCTTATTTTAAATTCAAGGGTAGTATAAACCCGCTGTCCATAGCTATTCCGGTGGATAAGGAAACGATTAATGAGGAGGGTGTCAAGATTACTTCGGGGATAATTCATACCAAGGATTCCACTTTGGTTTACCCAGCATTCCTAACTCCTAAGGAACGGAACAGTGATAACGAAATCGTTACGGCATCGGGCTTTTTGGTGTACGATAATCCTACAAAAGAATACCGAATATCGAACATGGATAAACTCCAGAACAATGCCTTGCCGGGTAATTATCTAAGTATTAATACCAAGACTTGCATCCTGTACGGGGAAGGGAAAGTGAAGCTTGGTGGCGACTTTGGGCAGGTTACCATGCAGACGGTGGGCAATGTAACTTACAATCTTAACAACCGCGCGATGAGCATGGATTTGCTGATGTTGCTTGACTTCTTTTTCAACGAAGATGCCATGAAACAAATTACCGATCAGATAGCTGCTACTGCCGGATTACAGGCTACTAAGGACACCCGCAAAGGCTTTGATCAAGGCTTGTCAGAGTTATTGGGTAAGGAGAAATCGGGCAAGTTAATCTCTGATATGAGCCTCTATGGCTCTTATAAAAAGTTCCCGCCAGAGCTTAATAAACCCCTCTTCTTTACGCAGGTAAACATGACCTATAAACCCGAATTCCGTGCCTTCAGGAATAATGATTATGTCGGGTTGGGGAATATTTACAAGACTCAAATTAATCGCAACATCAAGTCCACGGTGGAGGTGGTAAAGAAACGCAGCGGCGACATCCTCAACATCTACCTTGAATTGGACGGCTCGACGTGGTACTTCTTCAGTTATCAGCGCGGTATTATGCAAGCCATTTCTTCCAATGATATTTTCAATAAATACATCCGCGATATGAAGCCCGATAAGCGCATCCAGAAGCCTACCGGTGAAAACAAATCGCCATACCAATTCATGCTATCTACCGAGCGGGCTAAGAATAATTTCCTCAAGAAAGCGGCTGACGATGGCGATGAACCGGAGAAGAAAGAGGAAACTCCAGAGAAAAAAGAAGAGAAGCCGGAGAAGGACGATAAATAACAATCCACTTTCATCCGACGTATCGGATTCGGTCCCTAAAGGATTCTATAAATAGTAATGTTTCGTATAGTAATGGTTTTTCTCTCGAAAGGAGGATGCACCATCATCCCAACAGGTTTATCCATCGTTCCTATCATCATAGGAATCGTTCTGGATATATCTGGAACGACTCTGGATATATCTGGAACGACTCTGGATATATCTGGAACGGCTCTGGATATATGTAGAACGGCTCTGGATATATGTAGAAATCCTAAAATGCCGCCCTTCTTCTCGGTAATTCTCTCCCGAATTACTGCACCTTGCCTACTAATTTCCTTCTGTAATTAATGGCAAAACGAATGCCCAGATAAGCTACCGCTCCGTAGCTCATGATTAAAGAAATGATAATGATTTTTTCCATTTTGTTTTTGATTTAAGGGTTAATAGTTATGAACTTTTTTTGTGAATGATGCCCTTATTACCGTTCATAATGAAAAAAGTTACGGATTGTTAATAACTTTTTTGGAAGAACATCCCCAAAAACAATTCAGGGATGCAAACCCATCCCACAAATCAGTAAAAATTACCTTCCCGATTTCGGTTTACCGTAAAACTTCTTCTTATTGTTTCCTGTTGAAGATGTCTGTTTCGGTGCATTATTATTCCTTCTGAAATCCTGCTTCGGAGCCTTGATAGGATTATGATCTATCAAAGGAAAGGGATGCTCGTCTATCACCGGAATCTTTTTATTAATCAGCTTTTCAATATCCTTCAGGTACGCCTTTTCTTCGGCATCGCAGAAGGAATATGCCGTACCATTGGCTCCCGCCCTGCCCGTCCTTCCGATACGATGAACGTAGGTCTCGGCAATGTTCGGCATCTCGAAATTAATGACATACTCCAGATCGTCCACGTCTATTCCACGGGCAGCAATATCGGTAGCCACGAGTACCCTCGTAGTCTGTTCCTTAAAGTTGGTCAATGCCCGTTGGCGAGCCGTCTGGGCTTTGTTTCCGTGGATGGCTTCGGCTTTGATATTATGTTTCAGCAATGCCTTCACTATCTTGTCTGCCCCGTGTTTGGTACGAGCAAATACCAATGCGGTCTTGATATTTTTATCCTTCAAGATCAGCTCCAGCAAAGCGATCTTATTCCCCTTATCTACGAAGTACATAAACTGTTTTACCGTGTCGGCAGTGGTGGCGGATGGCGTAACCTCCACTTTCGATGGATGGTGCAATATCTTATGAGAAAGCGTAACGATTTCGGGCGGCATCGTAGCCGAGAAGAACAACGATTGTCGCTTCTGCGGGAGTGCAGCAATGAGCTTCTTTACATCATGGATGAATCCCATGTCGAGCATCCGGTCGGCTTCATCGAGAACGAAGATTTCGACATCCTTCAGCGAGATAAAACCCTGCGTCATCAAGTCGAGCAACCGCCCAGGAGTAGCGATCAAAATATCCACTCCCTTATTCAATACCGCTACTTGTGGAGCCTGTCCTACTCCGCCAAATATCACGGTGCTGATCAGCCCGGTATGGCGACCGTAATTCTTGAAACTCTCGTCAATTTGTATCGCCAATTCGCGAGTCGGGGTTACGATTAAACTCCGAATCTTCCGACGTTTGTCGGACGACTTATTCTCGCTTAATAATTGCAAGATAGGGATGGCAAATGCCGCCGTTTTGCCTGTTCCGGTTTGGGCACAACCGAGCAGGTCGGTCCCTTTTAATACAATCGGAATGGCTTGTGCCTGAATCGGCGTGGGTATCGTGTAGCCTTCTTCTTCTAAGGCTTTGAGGATAGGCTCAATAATTTCTAATGATTTGAATTGCATATTTTTTTCTTTTATTTATTTTTTATCTCCTGCCCCGATTTATTCACAGGACGGGAATTGAATTTCATCGCCGCAAAGATAGCAAACGGTTGGGAAAGTAATGAGAGCAATGGGCAGATTCCTGTTCCGAATCGTCATTTTGCCATTATTAAGGAATTCAATAGCCAATAATTCCCCGCCCTTCTCCATTTTTTCTCATATTAAATCACCAAAAACCAATGTTAGCTGACATAGGTTCCATGTTAGCTGACATCGGTTCAATGTTAGCTGACATCAGTTCAATGTTGGCTGACATCGGTTCAATGTTAGCTGACATCGGTTCAATGTTAGCTGACATCGGTTCAATGTTAGCTGACATCAGTTCAATGTTAGCTGACATCAGTTCAATGTTAGCTGACATCGGTTCAATGTTAGCTGACATCGGCTTTTCATGGGGAATCGGTCATTCACGGGGAATAAAAACCAATTGCGACCCCGCATCCCCCGAATAAAATCGTCTTGAAGGCTGTTTAAAAGCATAATTAGGAGAGTAGTCTGGAATTTGATTCCGAAAAAAGCCTCTTTAGGGCGAATGCCGAGGGTGCAATCCTGAAAAAAGCATCTGTAAGGGCTTTATTAATGCCATAAACCTGTTTTGGCACTATCCTACCTGTTTTTTGAATGATGGAATGAAAAATTGATACTATTCCACGCCTAAGTTTATATTTCACCATGATTCTGCCTCCTCCCGATTTACAAATACCTATCACAACTATCGGCAGGCGGCTCATAGATTTCAGTGGGAAAAGGAAATTAGAGTTTGATGATATTACTCTTGACTTCTATAATGAGTTTAAAGAGTACCTGATTGATACCAAAAACTTTTCAATGAATACAGTGGGAAAGTATATAAAAACGATTAAGGTTTTTATGAATGAAGCTACTGAAAGAGGGTTAAATAAAAAGATGGATTTTAAGAGCAAGAAATTTAAAGTAGATAATGAGGAATCAGAAACTATCTATCTTACGGAATCGGAATTGAAGAAGATGTATGATTTAGACTTATCTGAAAACACAAGGTTGGAGCGGGTCAGGGACTTATTTATTGTCGGGTGTTATACTGGACTTCGTTTCAGTGATTTTTCTCAAATAGCCCCTGAAAATATCAAGAATGGGGATTTTCATATTCGCACTCAAAAGACAGACGAACCAGTAATAATTCCAATACATGATATGGTTTCTGAAATAATGGAAAAATATAAAGACTTAAATGATAATTCACTTCCACCTTCATTATCAAATCAAAAAATGAATGAGTATTTGAAAGAAATAGGAAAGATGGCAGGGTTACTTGAAAGGATCAAAATTACAAGGAACAAAGGAGCGCAAAGAGTTACTGAAATCTATTATAAGTATGAACTTTTGACTACACATACGGCACGCCGTAGTTTTGCAACTAACCTATATTTAAGAGAATACCCAACAATTGGCATTATGCAAATAACCGGACACAGAACAGAAAGAGCTTTTATGAAATATATAAAAGTTACTCAACAACAAAATGCTGCTAAATTACGAGCGTTTTGGAATGGTAAAAAGCAAAATTTAAAGAAGGTCGGATAAATCACTATGAGTAACCAAGAACCTCCAAGAGATGAAAAAGGGGATGTAATTATCACCCGTTTGACCAATGAACAAGAAGAGCATCTAAAGGTTTGGCAACAAACCTATGTTTTTACAGAGTGGTTTCAAGACAAAGAATGGAATAATTATTTGCCAGTATATGATAAGTATGATGAAAAGAATTTTAGGGCATTCCCTGATTTAAAAATAAAATTTCATCAGATTTTTATTACCCCTGAAAATCCTTGGGATGGATTTTTTGAGAGAAAGAATAAGTATGAATTGCTTTTAAATACCTACTTTACAGAAGTACTTGCACTTTATCCAAGAGAAAAAAGATTTGGTCTTAAATTCGAGAAAACAAGGTTTTATCTTTCGGAAGAAACATACAATAAAATAGACTTGTTAATAACTGATTTTAACTTACAAGAACATTCAGATTTTATCTTTTTCCTTATTGCCTCAATTCAAGAAAAATATATTGATGAAATATTGGATAATGAAAAGCCAGAAGAAGCAAATAGAATTAGAAAGTACCCCAATGAAGTCAAAACATTAATTTCAGCACTCGAATTAACTGAAAGAGATAAAGATTGGGATTTTGAGAAAGATGGCTTACCTCCACAACTCGAAAAGGTAATATTCAAATTCAAAAACCATAAATATAATAAACCCTTATCCTATATTATCAATGACCAATATTTATGTTCATTAATAACGGATAGTTTTAAAGATAAATGGGGAAATGCAAGTTTAAAAGACTGGAAAAAGCAACTGGAACACTTCCCTAAAACCTATACGGAATATGAAAAAAATAATCAATATAAATATAGTGCTTCAAAGGCTTTGCATAAATTTTTCATTAATGAAGGGATATTCAAATTGAAAGGGAAAAAAACAACAAATGAAAAGGCAATATTGTGTATTGCAAGAATTTTAGAGCTTTCGCATATCTATCCTAAAACAAACGATCAGGAAATAATATCCTCTTATGATGCTCCAAAAGATGTAATTAATATTGTCAGAAATTGGATTAAAAGAAAGGAGATAATACCAAAAGAAAAATCTTATGAATTGGAATTTGACAAGGAACTACTATCCAAATACTTCGATAAAGAACTTTTGGAATGTATAAATAATCACTATGAAGCCTTTCAATTGGATGAAGCTGCAACAATATGTGTAAGATATAAAATTGATAATTTGTTTCCTTATATTTCCCAACTATTAAAAATACTTAATTGCAAACATCTATTTTTATTGGTTAATTCGGGTCGTATCAATTCACCAGAACATTTGCAATTCATTCAATTTTTTGATTCTCTAAAACAATCATCTAATGAAATTTCAGGTTTTAAAATCTTGAAAAAGGATTCTTCCGAAATAGAAATAACATCCTCTTCCTTTTTAAATATCATTGAGAGGTCGTTACTTGAATACTATACAAACAATACACTCGATTTTAAATTTGACCTTTACAAAATTGTTGATGATAAACCAGTATTAAAGGAGCCATCAGAAAGATTTTTACCACAATTTTGCCTCTCCTTTTTTAACTTTCTAAAAGAAGAAATGATAGTTCCACAAACTGATATTAAACCATCTGAAACTTATTACATGATAATTGGGGATGTAATAAACCAAGCGGGTTATTTTTCTAATCACTATCTTCCAGAATGGTTTTATGCTGATCAAGCTATGAAGTGGCATGAAATAGCATTAAATAAATAAAGAGTTCTACGTTTAAAAACCTTTTGTTTCGATTAGAAACAAAACCTATGTAAAAAAACAACTTTTTGTTTCTTTCTCTTGTTTGCATTGTCCTTAACTTTGTTTTCAAATTCAGACAAAGTAAGATGAAAGAGCAAATTATCATTGAGAAATTAACCGACATTAAGGAGTTAATAGTTGGTCAAATCCTTTTACAAAAGGAGGTACTTAATTTTAACGAGGCATCTCGATATTTGGAGATTAGCCATAGTTATTTATATAAACTAACAAGTACCAAAAGCATTCCCCATTATTGCCCAAATGGCAAGAAATTATACTTCAACAGGGTGGAGTTGGATTTATGGATTCAGCGCAATAAGGTTGTTAGTATTAATGAGCCAACCAAAAAGAAGAAAGGAGAATCTAAAAATGATTAGTCCGAATACTCGAATTATAGATTTGACCTCATCACAACTCCAGGAATTAATTAGTGATGCAGTAAAGAAAGAGCTTGCCAATACCCAATCCCCTCAACCGAAAGAGGACGATGAACTACTAACCCTTGAAGCCGCTGCTTCTTTTTTGAAGGTCAGTAAGGTTACGCTGCATCATTGGAAAAGAGATGGCAAAGTAAAATTCCTAAGAATCGGCAGTAGGATAAGGTTCAAAAAATCCGAACTCCTGAATGCCGGTTCAATCAAAAAATCAAGAAAGTAAAGAAGGATTAATTGAAACGAAAATAGGGAGCTTTTACGCTCCCTAATTCCGGTTCAATATTAATCAGTTTTTACAACTGTATTGGCTGCAAAGATAAGCAATAATAATGTTTGATTACAACAAGACGGAATTATTAAAACCTCCAATTAAGGTTTTGTTGAAGAATCCATATTTAGAATATAACACCCCGTATAACGAAACGACTAATGAATTACCTCTACATATTAGAATAGCAAAGTATAATGGAGCAGAAAAGTTTCTATCCATAAAAGCGGGAAGCTATGCAGAACTAAATTTTAGCTTCCATAAATACTGGAATAAAGGTAAACATAACCACAATGATTTTTGTATTTCCAATTTTATTGATGTACTTATTGACCTAACAGAGAATTTTGAAATAGACCCAAACTTTTCTATCCTACATAATTTAGAATTTGGAGTAAATATTTCCTTGCCTTGTTCGGCAAATGAATTCTTCAAGGCAATCATCTCTTATAAGGGTAAAGAATACTCGATTGAAACATTCGGGGGTAATGGATTTATGATAAGGTTTGAACTTGATCAATACGAATTAAAAATTTACAATAAGGGATTACAATATGGATTAAGCGAAAACATAATCAGGTTTGAAATCAAGGTCAGGAAAATGGCTTTCCTAACACAAAAGAAAATTGATATAAAAAATTACGCTAACCTTTTAAAAATTGAAAACATAAACAAGCTATCCGACCTTCTATTAAATGCTTTTAATGACATTCTAATTTATGACAATACAATAGATTTAAAAGCCATAAGGAATAAGAATGAAAGGGAACTTTTAATGAATGGAAGGAGCCATCAATGGTGGGTAGAGCAAAAGGAGATTAATGTTGAGAATTATAAATATAAGAAAGAAAGGTTTAAAAAATTGGTTTTGAAGTATGGCAAATCCAATATTCAAGAAATCGTATTTTCGTTACTCAAAACTAAGCTCGAAACTATAACGAAAATTGACAATGAAACTTCAATTAAAATAGAAAAATACTTATCAAGATTTAATCAAAAAACTTTCCCCGAAATAACCACACCTATTTTGAAAACTTTCCCCGAAATAACCGACCTAAATTCAAATATAAAAACTTCAAACATTCCCCAAAATAACACTTCAAGTATAGGGTTATTTCAGGGAAATTCTAATCTTAGTTGTTTGCCCTATTTTTGGGAAGGTGCTACCCTGATAAAAAAGTTTAATAATGGCAGTGAAAAATTAATAAAAAAGGAGATTGAAAAAACTGAAACAGGGAATGACAAACAAAGGCAATTTTGCAGGGAAATTCAATACACAGGAATTTATAAAAAGATGCCAGTTTATGAAGCCCACATTGCAACTATTCCCAAAACTGAAATAAGTAATCCCGAACCAACAAACATAATTTCTAAACCAAAGTTTGTGGTGAATGAAACGGCTGATGAAATTTGCGAACGAATAAGCAAAGGAGATACTAAGAAACAGAATTGGGATAAACTGGTTTCATTCTATGAAACCTTAACGCCTCCCCGGAATCAAGCACAATAGACACATCAATAGCAAATAAAGCAAATAAATTCTCCTTTGCAATTTTACTTCCTTCCTTTTGTATAGTTTTGGCGCAACGAAAATTTTTAGAAATTTAATCCCTTATGATTTCAAAACAAGCACTTGGCAATACATTATTTGAGATGGCAAATATTCTCCGTGACAAAGTGGAGGATTACAAAAGCTATTTTCTTGTTCTCCTTTTCTTCAAACGGCTATCCGACAACTACCAATGGGAAATTGAAGAAGGCATAAAAGTTTTTATCAAAGAGTATGGCAAAGAACCCAACGCCAAACAGCGACAAAAAATAATTGACAAAGCACACGACTTTGATATTCCTGAAAAATGTTTTTGGCAAGATGTGAGAGATGCAACCGAAAGCAAGAAGAATGAAACACTTCACAAGGCAGTTACCGGAATCGGAAATGCCAACCAACACATTCAGGCATTGAAAGGTATTTTCAATACAGTAAAATGGAACGAACCTTCACCTGATGGAAGTGGCGGAAAAAAATTAAGTCCGGTTGTGCTGACACAACTTATCAGTTATTTGGATGCAGTTGATTTGAGCAACAAGAATGTAACGGTTGATGTGTTGGGTGATGCGTATGAATACCTGATAAAAAAGTTTGCCGATGAAAACAAAGGCGGCACAACAGCCGGACAATTCTACACACCGCAGGAAGTAGTGGACATTATTGTTCGCTACAACAAGCCGAAGAAAGATGAAAAAGTTTACGACCCGACTTGTGGCAGCGGTGGTTTCTTAATCAACTCTGCTAAGTATGTGAAAGAAAATTTCGGCAGTCAAAAAGCTATTCAGTTATTCGGGCAGGAAGATGTTTGGAACACTTGGGCAATCTGCAACATCAACATGATATTGCACGGACTTGATGCAAAGGTGAAAAAGGAAGACACGATGCTCAATCCGCAATTCAATGATGGAAAAACAATTGACAAGTTTGATTTAGTGCTTGCAAATTTTCCGTTCTCATTTGACAACTGGTGGAAGAATGGTAAACCGAAAAAAGATAAAAAGGGAAATGCTGTTCTAACAAAAGACGGCAAACCACAACTCACCTACCCTGACAAAAACGAATTCAACGACCCGTGGGATAGGTTTGATTACGGCACTCCACCATTTAGCAATGGTGACTTTGCTTTTCTGCAACACATCATTGCATCGCTGAATGAAAACGGCAGAGCAGGTGTAGTTTGTCCGCAGGGAGTTTTGTTTAGAGGGTAACCCGAAAAAACAGAAGAAGAAGATGGACAAAAACGAAAAGCAGATGATGAATATGAAATCCGCAGAAAATTTTTGACAGGATTAGAAGATGACAACGGAAAGAAGATTGACAAACGCAACATCATTGAAGCAGTTGTAGTGTTGCCATCCAATTTATTTTACGGCACTACTATTCCCGGCTCAATAGTTTTCTTCAACAAGAACAAACCGGCACACCGCAAAAACAAAGTGCTGATGGTGTATGCAGCCCGTGATGGTTGGTATAAAGAACAAGCCAACATGAACACACTCTTACCACACGATATTTTACGCATCATGACTATGCTTGAAAGTTGGGGGGATGCAGCAGCAGCGAAAAAATTTATTCCAACACAGGAAATCCGTTTGCACAAAAAAATTCAAGACGACCTTGATTACAAATTGAGTGAGATTGAAATAAAATATCAAGATGAAATTGAGTATGCTAAAAAGAAGGTTTTAGAACTGAAAGAGAAAGAGAACCCAAGCAAAGGACAAAAAAATGATTTGAAGAAAAAAGAAGCGGCACTGCAAAAAATATTGGACAAAAAGAACAGTGAAATTTTTGATGCTACTGCTTTTGCAGCAAAAGAAAAATTAGGAATTGAAAATGTGAAACAGGAATTGATGCAAATGTTTGCCGACCCTGAATTACGCAAACGCTATTTTTCTATTGTGGACATGGATGAGTTGGAAGAAAACGAATACAACTTGAACATGCCAAGGTATGTTGACACTTATGACCCCGAAGAAGAAATTGATTTGAAAGAAGCAATTGGAGAATTTAATTCGGTTTTGCAGAGTGAAGAAGATGCGGAGAATTCTTTGAATGAAATGTTTACCCTTTTGAAAAATTGAAATGAAATTTATAAAGAAGAAAGTAAAACAGTTAGTTGATTACAAGTCAGGTTACACTTGGACGAAGGAGCAAGAATTAAATAATTCTGAACCAAGTGCAATCCGAGTTCTGACAGTTTCAAATATTCAAAGTGTGTTAGACCTTTCTTCAATCATGTATTTGAAGAAAGTTTCTCCAAAAGACAAATTGGAAAAAACAGCTTCAAAGAATTGGACAATCGCAGTCAGTTCAAATGGCAATCGCAAACGAATTGGCAATGCTATTTTCATAAATGAAGATACCGAATATTTGTTTGCATCATTCCTGACTGGTTTCATTCCAAAAGAAAATTCAGGATTACTTCCAGAATATTTTTTCAGATGGTTTACTTCTTATGAAGTTCAGGAAAAAATTTCAGCAGTTGCAGAAGGAACAACAGAACTAAGAAATATGAGTTTGCGACATCTTCGTAATTCTTTCATTGAATATCCTGAAAGCGAAGATGAACAACGCACTATTTCAAATATCCTCAATAGTGTAGATGAAGCAATAGCAACAACCGAAATAAGTATTGCAAAAGCTGAACGACTAAAAAAATCTTTAATGCAAAATTTGCTTTCAGGAAAACTGAAAGCAAATGGAAGTTGGAGAAAGGAAAAAGATTTTTACAAGCATGAGAAATTTGGAAACAGTCCTGTTGGTTGGCATTGGGGAAGGTTATCAGAAATTGCAGATGTAATTGCAGGGCAATCACCAGCCGGAGAATTTTACAATGATGAAGGTAAAGGAATGCCAATGTTGAATGGACCAACAGAGTTTACCGACCATCATCCTATTCCGGTGCAATACACGACCAAGACAACAAAACTTTGTGAAGTTGGCGACATACTTTTTACAGTGAGAGGTTCAAGCACAGGCAGAATGAATATTGCCGACCAACAGTATTGCATCGGCAGAGGAATAGCAGCAATCAGAAACAAAGAAGGAAGCGACATTGATTTTATCTACTACACACTCATAACAATTGCAGAAAAGATTTTAGCAGAAGCAAGAGGTTCAGGAACAACTTTTCCGAATGTTAATCGTGGCGAACTTTTGAAGAAGTGGGTTCTCATTCCTGAAAGCGGACAAGAAGAAATTGCAAAGAAGATTAAATCAGTTAATGCAATTCTGAATTCAAAGCAAACCAAAATTAAAAAATTAGAACGCTTGAAAAAAGCACTGATGCAAAATTTATTGACGGGAAAAGTGAGAGTGAAAATAAAAGCAGAACAAACAGCATGAAAGAACTTGAAATTGTAAAAACAAAAAAATTGATTCCACCAAAAAACAACGAGTTGCTTTGGCGGTATTTTGATTTGCACAAGTTTCTGAATTTGCTGAATGAAAAAACTATTCGGTTTGCAAGGATGGATGAATTTGAAGACCCGTTGGAAGGCATTCCTCTTTCTGCCTTGATTACATACGAGGAGAAGATGAATCAAAATCTCATTCCGAAAGACACAACATTGAGCCAGTTAATTCTTGACCAATCACTCTTTGCAAGTTTGCCAATACTGCTTCAAAAAAAACTGAATCAGATTCATGCCATTCAACTCACTACTTATGTTTCGTGTTGGTTCTACGAACAAAGAGAATCAATGGCAATGTGGAATCTCTATTCTGATTCAAACGGAGTTGCAATAAAACTTCCTTATGGCAAACTGATTTCGCAACTGAAAGAAACCAACTTCAATCATCACAACATTGGAGCATTTTATTCAGGCAGAGTTGACTATCAGAATTTCAAAACAGTCAGCCCTTATGTTGCGAATGAGAAAAGTAAAATTCCAAAAGTTGCCTTGCGTAAAGACAGCAGTTTCTCACATGAGAAGGAAGTTCGTTTCGTAGTTAGAATTTACAATGACACACAGAAAATAAAATCAGTTACATCAGGGAATTTAAACCTGAAAGATTTGGATATGAAAGTTGTTTGCCATCCGAGAATGAATCCGTGGAAGAAAGAAAATATTAAATCACTACTTCGGAAAGCAGGAATTGAAAATGCTTTTCAGGAATCAGAAATTAAACTTAGATAAATATCATGCACATAACTATTCGCCTTGCATGGCACAACAACGGTTGGAACGGACATATCTGCAATGAGCCGGAGAAAAATACTTTCTGCATTGGCAGAAGTTCATACCCCGGTGATTTGATTAAGAACACCCGAAACCTTGAATGGGAAATGCAAAGTGATGTAAAAGGCAAACCATGTGGTGCATTGAAAGGTGAAACACCTGCATGTGGTTTTAGCATCAATGCTTTTGGAGCAGAAAAAACAAAAGCAAAAATTGCCCCACCAAAATGGTTTGGCGAAACTGCTAAAGATGCCTACATAGATATTCCTGAATCAACAGTTGCTATTTGGAATTACGAAGGGATGTATAGTGATGATGTGGTAAGAGAACCCGGCAAAGGACAGAAGTATAATTATGAGCAACGGTTAAACAACGCAAACGCATACTTCAATGAACTTCGTGAAGAAGAAGGAAAATCACTTTTGTTTTATTATGCCAATCACAGTAATCCATTCAGCGAAGATGAAGAACAGAAGTATGTGATAATTGGAATTTCACGACTGAAAAAAGTTGGAAAGATTCAATACTACGAAGGCACAACAGAAGAAGTAAAGAAGAAATATGCAGGTGGTTTTGTTTGGCAAATGCCAATCACTTCAAATTATCCTGACGAGGGTTTTGTAATTCCATATCACAAATACATGGACAATCCCGAAGTGCTACAGCGGATTTTATTAGTGCCAGACAACAACAGAAATTTCAAATACGCCACCCGTTCAGTTCCTGATGATGATGCTTTGGCATTGGTGGAAAGGATGATTGAAATTGCTTCTTACCTTTTAGAAATTGGTGACGACACACAGAACTGGACTGAAAGAATAAAATGGTTGCTGAATCTTTTCACCGACTTATGGAAAAAGAGAGGAGCATATCCGGGACTACCGGAAGTTCTTTCATTCATTGACTTTCAAGAAGGAATTGACTACTACAAAGCAGAAACAGAAAAGAAAAACGATAAGCAAGCATTTCAAAACATTGCTGACTTGCTTACAGGAAAAACAAAAACAATTGACGGATTAAAAATAGCATCGCAACGGTTAAGTGATGTAAAACGAAATTGGAAATTGAGAGAAGATAAAGAGCAGGAAATGCTTTTGAATTTGTTTCCACGATTTGCTTTATCGTATCAGCAGATTGAAAACATATTAAGCACCGAGAGAAAAGAGAATAATATTTATGCAACGCTTGATGAAATTTCAGAGAACCCTTACCAATTGTGTGAGCAATACATAGGTGATGATGTTGACGACATTATTTCTTTTCACTTGATTGACCACGGCATTATTCCTAATCCTGATTTGGGAGTGGAAAATATTTTTTCAAAAAATGGTGCAGAAAGATTCAGGGCTTTGTGTGTTGATGTTTTGAAAAGAGAAACAGTTCACTCATTCGTTTCGCAAACCAATGTTTTGTTTTTACTCAACAACCGATTGAGTTATTTACCGGAGTGGAAGAATCATCAGTTCACTCCAAAATATTTTGATGTTGATTCAGAATTTATTGAGAAGGCAATCACTTACCGCAAACACGATGTAGAAAATTATCTCTACCTGAATGATGTGAGGGAAGATGAAAAATTGATTCACTCAACATTGAAAGAGTTAAATGGTGACGACATTCAATTGAAAGTAACGATTGACGAAAAACATTTTTACAATCTGTTGAAAGACCCAAACAGTTCGCTACTTGAAAAAGCACCAAAGGAATATGATGAAGCACTGAAAGGACAAGCAAAAGTTTGTGTGAAAGTTTTTACAAAACCGATTTGTGTTATTTCAGGAGCAGCAGGAACAGGCAAGACAACAATTCTCAAATCAATCATACGCAGTGTTGAGAAAGCACACGGAGTAGGCACAGGAATAATATTGCTTGCACCCACAGGTAAAGCATCCGTGAGAATGACGGAGAAAACAGAAAAGAAATCTTCAACCATTCACTCCTTCTTAGCAAGTGGCGGTTGGCTGAATGACAATTTCACTTTTAAAAAATTTGGAAAGCAAAATGACACCATCACTACTTTGATAGTTGACGAGTGTTCAATGATTGACTTGTCATTATTCGCTACACTTATGCGAAGCATAAACTGGAACAGTGTTCAGCGATTGATTTTAGTTGGCGACCCAAATCAGTTGCCACCAATCGGCAGAGGAAAAGTTTTCAATGACATTATTGAATGGATGAAAACCGATTGCCCTGAAAATTTAGGAAAGTTGGACATCAATGTTCGCCAGTTAGAAAACAAAGTCAACAAACAAGGAAATGGAATTTTGGAGTTGGCAGAAATTTTCATTCAGGAAAAACAATCAGACGAAAATTTCAGCAAGGTGAATCAGGAAACCATTTTGAAAAAAGTGCAACAAGGTGGAGTGATTGATAAAGACCTTACCGTTCACTATTGGAAAGAGATGGCTGATTTGGAATTGATGTTGAAGTCAATTGTTATTTCAGACCTTGAAAAAGTTACTGGTGAAAAAGCAGAGGAAGGAAAGTTCTACAATGTTTGGGGAAAAGCAATTCGGAACGGAAGCAAATATCCGAACCCATCTGCAATACAATTTCTTTCACCCTATCGTGGAGAATTTTACGGAACTGATTATCTCAATACTTTTTTTCAAAACCTTTTCAATGGCTATCAAGCAAACAAAACACAGTTGGACGGAATTGCACTTTACGATAAAGTAATTCAGTTCAGAAACAGACCGCAGTCAAATAAAATTTCTGCTTATGGATGGAAGGAAAGGAAGAATGTAAAAATTGATATTTACAATGGTGAATTAGGTTTTGTAAACCCTCACCCGTTTGATAAGAACACAGGATGGACTGGATTTACTCTGAAGAATTTTCAAGTAAAGTTTGAAAGACGAGATGATTATTCTGTCAACTATGGATACAGGCAAGATGATTATGGTAAAGCAATGTTCTACGAACCCATTGATGAAAACATTGAATTGGGTTATGTGATTTCAGTTCACAAAGCACAGGGAAGTGAATTCAACAAAGTGTATTTGATTCTTCCGAAGAAAAGTAGTTCACTGCTTTCAATGGAACTGCTTTACACAGCCGTTACAAGAGCACAAAAGCATCTTACCATTTTTGTTCAAGATGATATTTCCAATTTAATTGAGCTAACCAAAATTGAAAAATCAAACATCAGAAAAATCAATTCATCCATTTTTGAATTCAACCCAATTCCTGATTTACTTTTTGCATTGAAGTCAAATTGGTATGAAGACCAAAAAGTAATTTCAACTCTCTCAAAATATTTTGTTCGTTCAAAATCTGAAATGAACATTGCGAACATTCTTCAACTGAACAAAATTCCGTTCAGTTATGAAGTGCCAAAGTTTGCGAAAGACGGTTCAATGTATTTGCCTGACTTTACCATTCGTTGGAAAGGCGAAGAATATTTCTGGGAACATGTAGGAAGATTGGATTTGCCGGAATACAAAAATCATTGGGAGACAAAACAGAAATGGTATGAAGCAAATTTCCCCGGACAGTTGATTGCAACTTATGAAGGAGCTGACCAGACGAAACAGATAAGAGATATTTTGAAAAAAACTTTTGACATAACTATAGAATAACATCATGCCTAAAATATCAGAACTAAAAGGCGTTGAAAAACCCGTAGCCGAATGGCTAAGTAAAATGGGTTGGACTTACAAATCATTGGAAGATTTGCAGGAGTATCACCGTCCGTTTTCAAATCCAATCATTGAGCAAATTCTTTTAGAAAAAATAAAAGAGTTCAACGGCTTAACGGATGCAGATGCCCAAAGCGTAATGGACACACTTACGCAAAACCTGAACAATCCTACTCCCATTGACGGCAACGAAAAATTTCTGAATCGTTTAGCCGCAGGTGCAACCATCAACATACAAGGCGAACCGCAGGACTGCATGTATATTGACTTTGAAAACATTTGGCGAAATGATTTCATCATTACACAACAGTATTGGGTGCAAGGTTACAAGATGGTGAAAACGGATATTGTGTTATTGGTAAATGGAATTCCGCTTGTGCCGATTGAAGCAAAACAGAGAGCAAGAAAAGGAACGAACTGGATGGAAGGTGTAAAACAGTTTGACACTTATCAGCAGAGAGCATCACAGTTTTGGATGAGTCATTTGTTTGGTGTGGCTTGCAACGGAAGAATAACGAAATACGGAATCCCTGGTGCATCCGCTTCTTATTTCAATGAATGGAAAGACGACATCATTGACACCGCTTTTGATAATCCGATTCTTGATGTTGCAAATGATTTGTGTGAACACTATGAGAAAGATGGATATGTCCGTTTCAAAATAAAGTATCTGAAAACAGTTGACGGAAAACAAATTCCCGAAGAGCAAATGAAATGGGGAATTGTTGGTTTGCTTCAACCGTCAAGAGTGTTGGATATTCTGAAACACTTTATTGTGTTTGAGAGAACGGAAGATTCAGGCATCATAAA
This sequence comes from uncultured Bacteroidota bacterium, assembly GCA_903844645.1. GTDB lineage: Bacteria > Bacteroidota > Bacteroidia > AKYH767-A > JABDAW01 > JABDAW01. The sequence continues at coordinate 18,148 of CAIMUP010000138.1, read as the reverse complement.
AAAAGTAGCAAGGTATCAGCAGTTGAGAGCAGCAAATAAAATTGTTGACAGAGTTGTTGAGCAAGAATTAAAACAAGGTGTGATTTGGCACACACAGGGAAGCGGAAAAAGTTTGACAATGCTTTACACTGCTTACAAACTTCGTCAGCATGAGAAACTGAAGGACCCAACTGTTTACATTGTGGTTGACAGAAAAGATTTGAAAGAACAAATCGGAGGAACATTTGACGATTGCGAATTTCCGAATGTGGACACGATACGGAACATCGGAGATTTGAAACATAAGATTGATACGAAACCGGCAGGAGTTTTTATTACAACAATTCAAAAGTTTGTGGAGTTAGGTGAGAGAGAAGATAACAGAACGAATGTGATTTTGTTGATTGACGAAGCACACCGAACACAATACGGAGATTTTCAAATTGAACTGCAAAATGTTTTTCCGTTTGCAAGAAGGTTTGCATTTACAGGAACACCCATTCCGAAAACGCATCGTGATTTTGGAATTCGTGAAGGAACAAAATTGGTGGAAGCATATCTTGACCAATACAGTATCAAAGATGCAATTGAAGATGGAGCAACGGTAAAAGTTCGTTACACTTTTGGACCAATCAAATGGCATTTGGATAAAGAGAAATTGAAAGAAGGTTGGGAAGCAATTACAGGAGAGTTGAATGAAGATGAAACAAGATTGGTAGAACGCAGAACACAGGCATGGAAACAATTTTTGAAACATCCTGACAGAGTAAAAACTTTGGCAAAAGACATTGCAGAAGATTACAGAAATGTTGTTGAGCCACAGGGCTTCAAAGCACAGGTAGTAGGTTGCGACAAAGAAGCATGTGTGCTTTACTACAACGAACTTTTGAAAAATGGATTTGACAGAAGTGAAATCAGAATTATTTTTTCGGAAGGAAGTTATGACAACGCTGAACGCTTTGCATTGTATCAAGACCATTACCTAAGCGATGGCGACAGAAAGAAATTGATTAAGCAATTCAAACGAAGAATTACCGATGAAGAAAAAGCGAAAGGCAACAACCTGAAAATTTTTATCGTGTGCAATATGTTGCTTACAGGTTTTGATGCACCCGTAGAGCAGACCATGTATTTGGATAGTCCGTTGAGAGACCACAATCTTTTGCAAGCCATTGCAAGAACCAACAGACCGTTTGATGATAAGGTGACGAAACTCTCAAAGGAGTTTGGGAGAATCGTTGACTATGTTGGAGTGTTCACGAATTACAATGAAGCATTGAATTACGACCCTGCTGACATCGGTGAGTTTGAAGATGTAGATAAATTGGTTGAGGAGTTTCCGGCAGTGTTGGACAAAGCATTTAAACCGTTTGATGAAATTGTTTTGGAAGACAGTTATGAATGCAGCATTGCAATTGTAAGAGTGCTTTCAACTCTTGACCAAGGCAAGTTTGAAGCTGATGTGAAAGAAGTTATTTCATTGTATGAAGCACTTTCACCGCATCCGAAATTGAGAGAGAGTAGATTAAAATATTTGTGGCTGAATGAGATTTATGAAATCTATTTAGAAGAATTTAAGCGACTTGATTTTGATGCTGAAATTTATGCAGTGAAAACAAGAAAACTGATTCAAGAAAGTGCAACGCTTTTAAGTTTCAAAGGACACTTACCGGAAATAAATATTGATGAAAAGTATTTGGACAATTTGCAAAAGAGCAAACTCAATCCAAGCGACAAAGCGGAAAAAATTATTCGTGACATTGAAACGGTAATTCGGAAAAATGAAATTGATAGTCCGGTTTATGTGGAGTTTCAAAATCGGTTGGATGAATTGATAAAGCGAAAAGAAACAGAATCGGAAACCATTGAAACAAGTTTGCATGAATTGGAATCTCTCTATTCTGAAATTGATGATGTGGCTTCTTTGCCAAACAGAATGGGTTTTGAGGACAGAGGAAGTTTTGATGTTTTCACCGAGATAAAAAATAAGAAGGGAAATAATCTGAATCCTGAATTAGCAAAAGAATTTTCAAAGGCAGCAGTTGAACTTATCAAATCAAAAATTTACATCGGCTGGCAGGACATTGACAGAGAAGTAAAACGCTTGCAGACCGATATTGAAATTTTATCTGCTGACGATACTTATGAATCTTTGAACATTGATGAGGACAACGAATTGCTTGAAGCAATTATGAAACGAATTATTCAACACTACGCTTTGGACTAATGACATTACCTGACAACTACATATTGCAAAAGAAGGAAGTGAAACATGCACGAATCCGTGTGAGTGAAAATCTTTCTGTTCGTGTGTTAGTGCCAACAGATTTTTCAAATGCTGAAATCAATTCTCTGATTAAGAAAAAACAAAAGTGGATTGACAAAAACCTGACAGCGTTCAGCAAGAAGAAAGACAAAATCAAATTACACCACAATCAACTTTTGATTTTAGGAAACCGATACAATTATTTTTTCACTGCACACTTGCACAACAAAGTTGTAATCAATCACACTTCAAAAACTATTCAGTCAAAGACAAACTTGCTTGACAAGACAGAGCAGTTGAAATGGTATAAGCGATTTGCAAAGCGACACATCACAGAACGATTGATAGAGTTAGCGAAGAAGCACAAGTTCCGTTATAACAAAGTTTTTATCCGCGACCAAAGAACAAAGTGGGGTAATTGTTCAGTAGAAAAAAATCTTTCTTTCAATTGGCGATTAATCAAAACACCACAGTTTGTTATTGACTATTTAATCATTCACGAACTTGTTCACACCCGTACAATGAACCATCACCAAAAATTTTGGACAGAATTAAAATCACTTTGCCCCGAATATCAGGAAGCAATAAAATGGTTAGATAAATATGGAAACAGCTTGTAGAAGAATAACAATACAAATATTTTCAATTAACTTGCACCTGAATTTTTAAAAATGAAACGACAGTATAAAGCAAGCTATCTTGACAAGAATGTGTTTGACAGCATTACCAGTTTGCGAAAGGGAAATGAGTATAAGTATAAAGTTCTTGGCTTGCTTGAATCAGTTTCAACCTTTGACACTTTAACTGAAATTGACTTTGACAATCCAACTTCCATTCATTCGCTATTAGCAGTAGCAAACAATATTATCACAAGAGGAACCCCGACAATTTGTAGCAAAATCATTTCTGCTAAACTCAATTTTTTATCAACTGGACTAAGAGCGACCGATTTTTATTCTGCTTTGCACTTGGTTGACACAAGACACAATGCCGTTGAATTATACAATGAAGATTTAGAAAGCAATTTTGAAAGAGCATTTCTCAACAATTACATTCCACAAAACAAAAAGCAGCTCACTCAATTCTTTCAACACCAAAGAATGAGAAGAACTTTAACAAACAATGGTGGTGATGAAAGTAGAGCAGATTTTTCATTTGAAATCCCCTACTTCAATGAAGTAAAAAAGACAACTGTTTATCAGAAACAAAAAGATTTAAAAGAACGAAGTGTTTTCATAATAGAAGTTGACGGCAAACGATACCACAACAATTTAATTGACGACATCAGAGATTATGAAACTGCAAAGTTTGGACACACAACAAAAAGAATAACGGAAGACAACACCAGAAAAGATACTGCAAACCTTATTGAAACTTTATCACAAACTGAATACTTCAAAATGGTTGACTGTTTGCTTCAAAAAGATTTTGAAGAAATAAAGAAACTTCAAACTTATGTTTTAGCACCCGTAGCAATTGCAAGGTTGCAGAAAGTCATCAATCAATTCTTGATTGTAAAATGCGAGGAACTAACAGCAACAAACAAAACCAAAATTCGTGTTGCTATTCTTGAAAGAGATATTCCTTGCGGACACATTGCCGTTGAAGATTTGAATTTGCTTTACGAAAATTTGATAGGACTTGAAAATAAGCAAACATCAATTCCAAAAATTGAAGCAACAATATTTGCTGACGCAAATTTTTTCAATCAAGAATTGCAACCTGTACGCTGCAATCTAAATACTGAAAATATTGTTGCCGATGAATATGATTTGGTAATTGATATTTCAACTCTTTGGCGAACAGGAATTTTCCAAGCAGATAATGACTTTCAAGGTTTACCAAACTCTGTTATCATTCGCAGTTCACATTTTACAGAACACGACTACCGAAATGAAATCTATTGTTCAAACAAAATTGACTATAGAGATTTAACCACGGAAATCGGAAACGAACAGCACAAAGAAATTGCAGAAGCCATACCTTTTATTGAATATTTTCTTGATAATATTTTTGACCATAAAAAATTTAGGAAAGGGCAACTTCCAATTTTGAACAGAGCATTGAAAAATGAAACTGTTATTGGTTTGTTGCCAACAGGAGGCGGAAAATCTTTGACATATCAGTTAGCGGCTTTGTTGCAACCAGGAGTTACAATTATAATTGACCCTATTCGTTCTTTAATGGTTGACCAGTATGAAGGATTGTTAAAAATTGGAATTGACAAATGTGATTTTATTAATTCCATTCTGACAAGAGAAGAAAAAGTTTTTGTTCAAGATAAAGTTTTGCCTTATGGCAAAACTCAATTTCTTTTTTGTTCTCCAGAAAGATTAGTTATTCAAGAATTCAGAGAGGCACTTGAAAAAACAAATGACAAAGGTTTTTTCTTTTCCTATTGCGTAATTGATGAAGCACATTGCGTTTCCGAATGGGGACACGATTTCAGAACCCCATATTTGAACTTAGGAGAAAACGCAATTGAGTTTTGCAAAACATTTGATGAAAACCACATTCCTATTTTCGGTTTGACAGCCACCGCTTCCTTTGATGTTTTGGCAGACATTGAAAGAGCATTGAAAATAAAGCGGAATGACGGCAAAGCTGTCATTCGTTATGAGAACACGGTTCGTGATGAAATAAACTATCAGATACATCCGATAACAGTTGTTGCTGAAAATGGTGTGCAAGTCAATAAACAAACAGTAGGTGAAAAGAAATTGCAGCGAACGCAAACAATTATTACTCATATCAACGAAGCAGATAAACTGCTTTTGAAATACAACAACCCGAATGTGTATTCGGGAATTTTACAAAAGACATACAGGGATTATTTGCCAAATGCAGAACAATCTACAATCACTGAAACAGAATTTATTGTAAGCAATACAGGCAGAATAATTTTATGTGCAGAAAACGATTTGCCATTTCAGAAAAGCGACAAAGAAAAATTCAATTACGGTGTAATTGTTTTTTGCCCTCACAAGACAAGTGAATTGGGAGTAGAAACTTATGTTCAGCAATTACAATCAGCAAACGATAAAATAGTTTTCTTCAAAGGAAGTGGAAACTCACTTGACAGAGACGAACAAGACAAACTATCATTTGAGAATCTGAAATTGTTTAAAGAAGATGAAGCATCCGTAATGGTTGCAACAAAAGCATTTGGAATGGGAATAGACAAATCAAATGTACGCTTGACAATTCACAGCAACATTTCTTCTTCAATAGAATCTTTTGTTCAAGAAAGCGGAAGAGCAGGCAGAGACGGAAAAACTTCTTTGTCAATCGTTCTTTACAACAATCAAATTGGAAGAGACAGACAAGTTTTAGATAACTTTTACAAAACATCTTTCAAAGGAGCAGACAAAGAACGAAGCGTTATTTGGGAGTTGAGAAACAAAATATTTTTTCCAAACATTACAAACTTGCGTTTGCTGAATGATAAACTGAACGAAGCGTTTGACGATGAATTGAATTTAAAATTAGGAGGAATCACACAGGGTAGAAATGGAGCACCCGATAGAGATTGGACACACATTATTTTTATTAAAAATAGTCAAGACGGAAATATCGGTTGGATTAACATTCAAAATAAAACGACTTCAAATTTTGCAAGCACAGAATTAGCAAACGAATATCTTGAAATAGTAAATTCATTCATTCCGAATTTTCAAAACCTAAACAAAGAGGAAACAAGAACTTTCTTAAATACAAAAGCAGCCAACACTGAAGCACATTTAGGGCTTGAACAATTATTAAGTGATGTTGACTTTGATTTCTCATTGCCAATTACAATTCCGTTTAAGAATATGTTTTTCTGTAAGGGTGAAATAGGTGGGTTTGATATTACAGACGAGTTTGCATTTGAAAAACACTATGACTATTTCAAACAAAGCAGTCGCATACAATGGCTATTGACAAACAATAGAATTACAGAATCCAATTTGAAAAGTAAATTCAAAGACGCAATAAAATGGGATAACAGTTTTGAGGATTTTATAAACGGTTTACCATTAACGAATGAAGAAGATAGAACCCTTCTACTTGAAACAGTAATGTTGAAGGTTAGGTATTACATTCCAAGAAACCAAGACGACACAGCCAAAGCAATTTACCGATTAACCAGCATAAACATTATTGATACTTACACAATAGAATATCAGCAACAGGTTTACAAGGTTAAGTTAAGTAAGAAAACAAACGACCAGTATTTTGAAAACTATCAATCATTAGTTGAAAGATATACTTCAAAGGAAGAAGCACGAAAACTAAGAGAGAAATGTCAAAACGATTTTAATGCAAGCGAAAATGCAACAGTCATTAGCAAGTGTTTGGAGCATCTGACAAATTTTATTTACGAGAAAATTGCAGACAAACGAAAACGAGCAATTGATGATATGGTTGGTTTGTGTGATGAAACAATTGTAGTTGCAGACCCAATTGAACAATCAAAAAAAATCAAAGAGAACATATATTATTATTTCAATGCCAAGTATTCACGAGAAGGAAATGTAGCACAAACGGAAACAGGAGAAACAGTTGATGCAGATTTGAACAAAGATTTTGTTTATGATTTACCGATTGAAGAAACCATTTGGAAATACATTGAAAAGATTATTGACTTTGATGATAACGGAGCAATCGTAAACAACATAAAACATTTGCGAGGAGCAACAATGCGAATGTTGAGAGGAACAAGCGGAGCACCTCAATTTAATATTCTGAAATCATATTCGCTTTATCTTCTTTCACCCAATTCACCACAGTTGGTTAAAGAGGCGATTGAAGAATTGAAAATTGGAATCAGTAGTTGGAGTGAACTTGAACCAGATACTTTTAACTTTGAAGAATTCTTTTTGCGGTTTAAGGAAAATATCAAAAGACACATCGGAGAAATTCCCGATGAATTATTTGGAGATGTTGATGATGACTACTACACAACAAAGAATTTGAATTGGATTAAAAAGTTTAACCTTAAATTTTTAAAAGATAATAGTAATGCCATCACAACAAGTAATTGAAAAATTAGAAAAACTTCAAACCGAACTTGAAACAGTTTCTGTTGCTATTAAGCATATAGAAGATGCTTCTAAAGTTGCCAAGACAGCGGCAGATATTTTGAAGAAAATTCCTGAACTGCTTACTGAATTGAAATCAGTAGAGGAAAAACATCGTAAAGATTTACAGAAAGACCTCAAAGAAAAAATAGATGCGATTGAAAAGCAATTGCAATTATTACTGACCGAGCTAAAAGAGAAAGCAAAGCAGTTAAGCCAAGTCATTGAGGAAACAAAAAAATTAGAGAAAGCAATCAATGACTACATTTTAGAATTAAGAAAGATAAATTTTCCAGAGAGGTTAGACAAAATTGACAACCAAATTTCTTCAATCAACATTGGAGTTGGGAATCTTCAAACAACTATACAGCGTTCACAAGAAAAAATTGAAAGGGGATTTGAGGAAACAAACCAAAATTTAAGAAGTGGTTTTTCCTTAGTCAATGAAAACATCAAACATACAATTGAACAGGTTGCTTCTGATTTGGTATCTCATGAAAATGCAAAAACGGCTGAAATCATTAAGCATCTGGCAGAACAAAATCAGTTATTGCAAAAGGAAATCAAGACAAATAGAATAATTCAGATTGTTGGATTTGGTTTGTTATTATTGTCTATTCTTTGGTTAATTGCTAAGCACTAATTTACGAGATTGCTGGATTATTTAGTACGCAATATGTCTAATCAGCAATCAATCAAGAAATAAAATAAATGATAACAATAATCTTTAGAATGGTAGCAGGCACTCTATTCTTCATTGGTAAATTGACTGGAAGAACATACAATGAAGTTAACATTATAGTTTATTATTTTTTAGTACCTTTATCATGGTTTATTATGCTTGATTTTTATTTCAGGTCTTATTTTATTTCAATTGCTTTTATCATATTCAGCATTGGTGTAATTGTAGGATGTAGAAATTTTAAATCATATTCAGATTGGTTATTTGGAAGTTCTGTTAAGTTTTTAAATTTTTTCAACAGGTATGGAAGTAACTATTATGCTTCTTCTGTTTATATCTGCGTAGCAATTCCGATCATTATCTATGGAATTCTAATCTCTTTAATAATCATAAAATAAATACATAACCCCCAAAAATATTAAATTGACCATGTACCTAATTTGTTTTGGAATAGTAGAAGTGGCTTTATTTTAGAGGGGTTCAAAGATTTGGGAATAGTTGAAAAAATTGCTGAAAAGGTGTTTTTGAAAATAAAAAATTTTATTGTTATATATGGAGTTGGGATGGATGAATTGGTGAAGGAATTGCAAGGCAAATGTTATTAATGAATTACATTTGGTTTCCGATTTTGTTTTGGTTGTTTAATTTGGATTTGGGTTCATGTGATTTGGACAACAGAACTGCAACAACCGATTCTGTTTGATGATTTAAGAAAGAAATTATTCCCTTATATGAAAGAATTCTGTGCCAAACAAAAGATAAAAATTGATTGCCTTAACGGTCATGCAGAACATGTTCATTGCCTGTTTCCGGTATCTTTAGAAACAGACTTGAAACGAACTATTCATTCTATTCAACAGGATTCAGCACATTGGATTTTATTAAGGAAGATTCAAAATTCAAATGGAATGAAAGTTTTATTGCCGTTTCAGTGGGGCAATCTTCAATAGATGCTATGCGGGATTATATAAAATGTATGGATTATATTCATACGAAGAAAAGATTTAAGGAGGAGTTTGAGGATATTGTTGGGAAGTATGGTTTTGTGATGTGAGGCAATACCCATTTCCCCAACTTAGGTTTTAAAATAGTATTCTACACTAATGACAAGGGTTTTGAAAAAAGCAATAGTGTTTTATGAACAGTTCAAGAAATTTATAACCAGTATGAGTTAAAAAAATTTGTTGTCTTAACTATTTTATATATTTGCCATTCCAAATGATAAATAAAAAGAGCGAAAAAATTCAATGAACATGAGTAATGACGGGCGTTTTGAGCATTTGTATATATTTACACAGAAGGTACTTAAATATGCCATGAGGTCAAATATTGCAACCATTGTGTTTAATAAAACGTTTAATACAAGAACCATAAAAAGAAAAAGTTATTAATAATCAAATGAAGTTATATTGGCTTTACGAAATGGGTTTTGGAAACAAAAATATTAAAAGATGTTAGAGCATCTTAATAAAGACGAAATTGATAAATTAGGAAATGCAATAATCTTTTTTAGCAACAAATTTCCAAATTTATCGAAGACGAGCATATTAAAGTTAATATATTTAACTGAGGAATATTGTGTAATAAAGTATGGTATCCCCATGTTTAATTTGGATTATAAAGTTTGGCAAATGGGACCAGTCAATGTTTCATTATATTTTGAATTGACTAACGATGAAGGACTAAAATTATTAAAGGACTATATTAAGATTGAAATAAACTCAACAGGTTATAGATTTATTAAGGCTATTAAAGAATTTAGCAGTGATGAATTCTCCTCAAATGATATATCAGTTTTAGAATATATTGCGACTGAATATAAAGGCTGGAATGCAAACGAGCTAATTGAAAGATGTCATGAAAATGACACGGAATGGTATAGGATCGCAAAAGAAAATGGGTTGTTAGAAATGTTTGAAAACGAATCGCTGGCTACATCAGATTTTAAGATAGAATTAAATAAATTAGTTGAAAACGACCCTCTCAAGTCTGCTACTTTTGAGAGTTATATAGAATTTAAAGAGTTTTCAAAAAACATGAAACAATAAGTGTATGTTTAATGCAGGCACTATTTTTTATGTTACCCCATTTTATTTCAAAAATGGCAATACTGCAAGAAATAAATATTTTATAGTTTTATATAGCGATGGTGATAATTTGATAGTTGCATCCTTGCCAACCAGAACTGACATAATACCAAAATCTTTAGTTAGAGAACATGGTTGCATAAATGACATAAATTTTAATTGCTATATGTTTGAAAAGGACCAAATTATTACTAAGGATATTGATTGGGCATTTGATATGGATACCTTCATATATGGCGTTCAAGTTGAAGATTATCAAATCACCAGATTAAAGTTCTTCTTTGAAAAAGAAAATAAAGACTATATTGTCATTGGAATTTTAACGGATTTTGAATATAAGTCAATTATAGACTGTTTTAGTAATAGCACCGCAGTTAAATATAAACATAGGCGATATTTGCAATCAATATCTGTTTAGAATTTCTATCTAATTTTTATTCAAACTGAAACATTACCAAGCCCTCATCTATTTCGGTTTATTAATAAATTATATCAAATTATAATCATACTAAACCTCTAATTTTGGATTGCAAAAGGAGGTAAGAATTTTTATTTGAAAATCTGTAACTTTGCAAAATCAATTAAGAAAGGGATTATCCCAATTAACTTGTTTTGCGGTAACAATATTATATAACAGTTGTGAGAATATGCAATTATACGATACAACAACATTTGATCGGGCTTGTCACAAGATCGCTTTACATCATTGGCATCTTCCAATGTTGCTGGAGTTACCGGACGATAGAAGTATAAAAACAAAAGAGCTACAACAAAAGACTGGATATTGTCAATACTCAATAAGAAAAAAACTATTGCAATTAATGAAACTTGGTTTGGTTAAGCAACTTGATAAATTAGGGTATTATCAAATCACAGAATCAGGATTAAAAAGAAAGGGACAGTTTCAAGAAGCATATAACAAACTGATAAAATTAAGGGAAGGTTTATAATAATTTTTTGAAGGAGCGAAAGACACTTGGGATAGTACCCGTATAAAATTATACCTTTGCATACAATGTAAAAAAATACGATGGCATTCAAACTTATACAATCAAAAGAATACAGCAGTTTAGTTTTTAAAATCTCATCCAAGTTTCATGGACAATATCAAAGAAAAGTAGATACAATTTCAAGTTTCAAATACCCTTTTGTAGTTCATGATTTCCTATTAAGGCAAATCAATTTACATGGATACAAATTAAGACCTAAAAAAGGGGATTATGATTTACTGTTATTGGTTGATTTTTTAGGGTTAGAATCCTTTAAAATAGATCAAATCAAGGTTGGGTTATTCAATCCTATCAATCAATATTATTCCCTGCAATACCTTGTAAATTTAGGCTTCTTTACGAAGGATAAGGGAACATATAAAACAACTAAAAAATTCAATGAATTTTTGCAAGTTTTCAGTGATGAATATTACAAGGTGATTCGCCGCTTTTCAGATGTTGAAAAGTTAGGTAAGAGAAGGAAGAAATTAAAGGTAAAAAGCGACTGAAAGAGGGGATAGTACCCTATTATAAGCCCCCACCACTTCATAAGAAAAACCACTTTCCCTGAAACCGCCCTACTGATTTTTGAACTTTTTTGATTTTGAATGCAAAGATGGAAGTATATCCAAATGCCCCTTTTTTGGGAGTATTGTTTTAGTTTGCACAAATATTAGTTACAGTTTTATATGTAGCTAATTGACCTATTGAAAGATTAGTTTTACTTGCCAAATAAGATATTGCAACTGGAGGGAGGTAATCTCTTTTTCCATTAATAATATCGTAAATAGCTTGCCTTGATACTTTTCCTTTCTCCTTTAATTGACTTGATAGGCTAATTTTATTATCCTTGCACCATTGTTTAAAATTAGTGGCAATAGCGACCATAAATTCCGTTTGTAATTTCTTTTCTCCTGGGGTTATTTTCATTGCTGCAAAACAATATTATGATTTTAGATTATTTAACTTTATACAAACTTGATGTAAAAAAATAGTTCAAGGAAGGGGGAGGACGAATAAGCAACCTAATTAGTAGCTATTAGTTACTTTAGAATTTAGATAATATTGTTCAAAGATAGTTGGTGTATTGAATTTTAGAAGTTCTGCAAGGTAACATAGAGCAATTGTAGAAAGATACTTTTTAGAACCCCTTGCAACAGCATAAACGGATTGTTTAGAAAGTTTGCCTTTTGACCTATCAAATAATTTAGTGATATTTATCCTATTGTCATTGCAGTATAACAAGAACCCTTTACAGACATTTTGACAAAAGTCAGTTTGAATTTGTTGTGTTTCCATTCTGCAAAGTTACGAATAAAAATTGGGATGAGAAATTATAGCGGATATTTGGATTGATAGTGAAGTTACTTACCGCATTATGCACCCCCTTATTTTGAAAGGAAAACGCAAATTGCCGAACCGCAGGCGGCAATATTATGATTTTATTATTAGGTGTAAATGTGGAGTAATATAGCCCCTTTTGGAGCATTTGCAGGGCTTTTGGAATCGCCCCCGTCAAGTTCTTTGTGCCGCCCCTTCTGAAATATCTTTTGTCATTATTAAAACCAAGAACAAAGTTTTTTGAATCGAATTAGAACCGGAGTAAAACATACAAAAGGTTCTTTCTTTAATGAATGTTTGTTTCCTATGTTTGTATTCATGGCTTTTCTTTTATGAGCTTGAGGATTCTGGTATTACTTTTTATTTGGGGTATCCTAATCGAGTTTGATAGGTTCATAAAGATAAACATCATGCTTGAAATTACTTTAGTTCCAGTGAAAAAACTACTAAAGATTTCTTTATTGTATGTTCACTTTCCTTTATCTTAGGGCTTTTATCATTCGTTTGTTCTTGATAGATCAATGCCGGATATGTTTTCTAAGCAACTATGTTATTACAATTATCTTATCTCCTTCAACATTTTTTTTTATTCCTATGTATCCTTAAAAGATACCAAAAAATTATTATCAAGTGTTCTCAAACCCTTGTAGAATAAGGCTTTCAAGCACTTTATAGTTATACTATTTACTGTAAATAGTTTCTATTATAACTGCATAAAAATATCTATATATGTTCAGAAAACCTTGTAGAATCAGGCTTTCAAGCACTTTGATATTGTATATTTATACATTAGCAACAAGGGATTTGGTGTAACCCATAGTGTAACCTTAAAAATAAAAAGCGTCGTATATACTTGATATACAACGCTTTCTAACCATTGTGAGCGGTCCGGACGGGACTCGAACCCGCGACCCCATGCGTGACAGGCATGTATTCTAACCAGCTGAACTACCGAACCGTTTTGTTTTATAAAATGTAAAGAACTTTTTTGGGGCTGCAAAAATACACTTTATTTATTGAACCACCAAAGGAATTGAAAAGATATATCTTAATGCAGCCTTTCTCGCTTGATGAGATAGGGCAATAAAATCTGTTTGAAACCCTCGTTAATATCCGCTTCGACGAAGTCTATCCGATACTGACCACAGCGCAGAATCAAGTCGTGGCGGTACTTTGCCATCGCTGCTATGTAATTATCTTTTACTTCGTTGGTGTGGACTTTTACCTTCTCTCCGGTCTCGACATCAATGAAAAGATAAGGACGATTCTCGAAATTAAAATCTATTTCGTGCTTCCGATCTATGGTATGGAAGAGGATTACTTCGTGTTTATTGTGCTTTAAATGCTGCATGGCAGAGAATAATTCCTCGGTATTTTCGGCATCATCCATCATGTCGGAGAAGAGAATTACCAGCGATCGCTTCGAGATATTCTCTGCGATCTGATGCAAAGCAGTCGCGGCAAAAGTCCGCTTCATGGGGCGATCAATATTCGATAACAGCTTTTCCAATTCATAGAACATCATCTTCTGATGCACGGAAGAAGACCTTGCTGCGGTCTGCAATTCCACACTATCAGAGAAAATACTCAAGCCCACGGCATCCCGTTGTTTCTTTAATAAATAGATCAACGCAGCAGCAGCATACACCGAGAAACTTATTTTATTCAAACTATCCAAAGAAGGCTTCTTCAATTCAGGATAATACATCGAAGAGGAATTATCAATCACTATCTGGCAGCGAAGATTGGTTTCTTCTTCATACCGCTTGGTGAATAATTTCTCTGTCCTGCCGAAGAGTTTCCAATCAATATGCTTCGTAGATTCGCCGGTATTATACAAGCGATGCTCGGCAAATTCCACAGAGAATCCATGAAAAGGACTCTTATGCAAACCCGTGATAAATCCCTCCACCACCTGCTTTGCAATCAGCTCGAGGTGAGAGAACTCCTGGATTCTTTGACTGTTAATCTCTTGTTCCAAACCTTATTACAGTTGGGCGTTCAGCTTATCTACCAACACCTTCTTTGGCACGGCTCCGATTTGTTTGTCCACCACTTTTCCGTCTTTGAAAAACAACAAAGCAGGGATGTTTCTAATGCCGAATTGGATGGAAACATTCGGGTTGCTATCCACATCCATCTTACCGATAACGGCTTTGTCGCCGTATTCTTTCGCCATTTCTTCCACGATCGGTCCTACCATTCGGCAGGGACCGCACCATACTGCCCAGAAATCCACCAGGACGGGCTTATCTGATTTTAAAACCAACTCCTCGAAGTTGGCGTCTGTTAATTCTAATGCCATAATTTTATATATTTAATTGGCTGCAAAAATACGAAATCGGGAGATAATCGGGAACTATAACTGTCCATTCCCTGTGAATCCCTCCCCAGCCCTTTTATTATTCCCCGAAATGCGCCCCTATATATAAGGAGTGGAAACAACATGTGTTTCGCATCAAACAACATGTGTTTCGTATCGAACAACATGTGTTTCGCATCGAACAACATGTGTTTCGCATCGAAGAACATGTGTTTCGCATCAAACAACATGTGTTTCGCATCGAAGAACATGTGTTTCGCATCAAACAACATGTGTTTCGCATCGAACAACATGTGTTTCGCATCGAACTGCATGTGGTTTTCTATTTGGGATGCTATTTATAAGGAGATAGAATTAGGATTCTTTTTATAGTTTTGCGCCCGCTTAAAAAAAGACTATTGAAAATAGAATGAAGAATAACTATTGTATCATCATGGCAGGAGGAATCGGCAGCCGCTTTTGGCCTATGAGCCGAACTTCTCATCCAAAACAATTCATTGATATGCTCGGCATCGGGAAGACGTTGCTGCAGCAGACTTATGAACGGTTTTTGAAGATTTGCCCTCAAGAAAATATCTATGTTGTAACGAATGATACCTATAAAGATCTGGTATTAAAACAACTGCCAGACCTTGCTTCGGAAAATATATTGGGAGAACCGGTTCGGCGTAACACCGCGCCCTGCATCGCTTATGCTACCTATAAAATTATGCAAAAAGATGCCGATGCCAATATCATTGTAGCCCCGTCTGATCATTTAATTACCAAAGAAGATGCCTTTGTGGAGGCGGTTCATACTGCTTTAAACTTTACTGATACCCACGATTGTTTATTGTCTATCGGGATTCAGCCAAGCCGACCAGATACCGGTTATGGGTATATCCAATTCATCGAAAACAAGAATAAAGCAGACCGCATTTGTAAGGTAAAAGCATTTACTGAAAAGCCCGATGCCGAATTGGCTAAGTTTTTTTTGCATAGCGAAGAGTTTTTATGGAATTCAGGAATCAATATCTGGAATGCTCATAGTATTGATGCCGCTTTTAAGAAGTATATGCCCGAATTGCATGCCATTTTCTCGGAAGGAAGTACCATGTACTTCACCGATGATGAAAGTAATTTTATAAAAGAAGCTTATGCCCAAAGTATGAATATATCTATTGATTATGGCGTAATGGAAAAGGCGGATAATGTCTATGTTTTGGCGGCGGATATAGGCTGGACCGACCTTGGGACATGGGGTTCGCAATATGAACATAGTGCCAAGGATAATAATGGTAACGCCATCGTAGGAAACAATGTAATGACTTACGATAGCCATAACAATGTCGTTAATGTTCCTAAAAATAAGCTGGTCGTGTTACAAGGTTTGGATGATTATATCGTAGTCGAATCGGATAACATATTATTAGTCTGTAAAAAGCAAGACGAGCAGCAAATCAGGCAATTCGTTAGCGATGTTAAGAAGAACAAAGGCGATAAATTTATCTAAAATCCTTCAGGAATGATGAAAATATTTTGCCTCCTGATTTCCTTTTTCCTTTTTTCCATTTCCTTTTCCCAGATTCCGTATCAAGAGAACGGAAAATATGGTTACAAAAACCGCGAAATCATACTCCTCGAGCCGCAATTCGATGAAGCCCTCCCGTTTTCTAATAACCTCGCCGCCGTAGTGGTTAGTTATTCCAATTATAAATGGGGTTTTATTGATATTTCTGGACACATAGTCCTGCCTGCCAAGTACGATTTCGTAGAATCTTTTAGCAATGACCGCGCGGTGGTATGCCTCGACGGGAAATTCAACTATATTAACAAAGATGGCAAGATATTATTCCTCGATTGGTATGAGGAAGCCTTTAGTTTTGAACAGGGATTGGCGAAGGTGAAACACAAACAGAAATATGGCTATATAAATATCAATGGCAACTATGAAATCAAACCGAAATTCGATGCCATCGGGGAGTTTGCTGAAGGTCTTGCCGATGCAACCATTAAGGATAAGACGGGGTTCATTAATCGCAAAGGAGAATGGGTTATAGAACCGAAATATGACATAGTATATGGCTTTAAAAATGGTACTTCTATCGTGCAATTAAAGGGAAAATACGGGCTTATTAATCGCCTGGGCAAAGAACTTATACCGATAGATAATGACGAGGCATTAGAATGTTCCGAAGGTATGATCCGCCGCGAAGAAGATACTAAAAAGGGCTTCCTGGACACATTAAATAAACTTATTATCCCATACCAATTTGCGGAAGCGGATCATTTTTCCAACGGAATGGCTCGCGTAAAGCAAAATGATAAATGGGGATTCATGAATAAGGCAGGGAAGTTCGTGATTCCTCTTAAATATGATGTTCTGGATGAGTTCGCCGATGGGATTTCTTTCTTCGCCATCCATAATAAGTATGGGTTGATGGATTCTACGGGTAAAATTATCATCGAGCCGATGTACGACGAACTGCGAACGTATACCAATAGCCTCGCTGCGGTTAAAAAAAATAATTATTGGGGATTCATTAATCAAAAAAACGAACTAATTATTCCGGCAAAGTATGAGGAAGTGGAGGACTTCATAGGCGGCTTGGCGAAGGTGAGATTAAATTCCAAATATGGCTATATCAATACCACCGGAGCCGTTATAATTCCGCCTGAATACGATTTCCTTTCCAAATTTACCAATGGTTTTTCGATCATTACCCACTACGGCGGCGGCAGAAAATTTGGTTTTATATCTAATAAAGGAAAAATTATTGCCAACCCTATCTTCGATGCCGCAAACGAGTATGAGGGCGGATTTGCGAGGGTAAAAATTAATGGAATACCAAGCTTTATTGACCAAAACGGACATCCGATTACGGATAAAAGGATGGAGGAAACCAAAGATTTCTCTGAAGGACTGGCAGCCGTAAAGGTCAATGGCAAATGGGGATACATGGATGCCAACGGGGCATTGGTTATTAAGCCGGCTTACTACAATGCCTACCCTTTTATCAAAGGAAAAGCCATCGTCGTGATAGATGTTCAGAACAATACCGAGACTATTATCAATATTAATAGGGAAGGAAAAAGTATCGAGTAAAAGTTCCTGAATTTTTTCTTTCATAATCCTCATCATTGTATTGTTGCAGCTCCCAAAAGGTCGCTATCACAATACAATGATGAATCAAAATCATACGAAATCATATTCCGTCTCCGAATCCACGAGACCTTCAGAGTCGGGATGCAGCCCTTCAGTTCTATTGGGAAGCCTTTTTCCAAAAATCTGAATAGGTTTCCCAAAAATCTGAATAGGTTTTCCAAAAATCTGAATAGGTTTTCCAAAAATCTGAATAGGTTTTCCAAAAATCTGAATAGGTTTTCCAAAAATCTGAATAGGTTTTCCAAAAATCTGAATAGGTTTTCCAAAAATCTGAAT
>CAIMUP010000137.1 GCA_903844645.1 uncultured Bacteroidota bacterium | reverse complement strand
TCTTCTAATCACTGCCAACATTCTCCTAAACATTGCCAACATTCTCTTAAACATTGCCAGTATTCTTCTAATCATTGCCAATATTCTCCTAATCATTGCCAACATTCTCCTAAACATTGCCAGTATTCTCCTAAACATTGCCAGTATTCTTCTAAACATTGCCAATATTCTCCTAAACATTGCCAACATTCTCCTAAACATTGGCAATGTTCTTCTAAACATTGCCAATTTTCAGGGGCGGGCGAGCATACGACATTATTGCCTGCAAGTAATTGAATACAAGATTGTTACTTCCCGAACTTTTTGCGCCGAAAACTGTTTTGGAGGTGTACTTGAGTTTTTTAAAGGGTCAAAACAAGGAGAAAAAACAGAGTGAAAAACAGGCATAAAAATACCCCCCCCCCCCCGATTTCTCGGAGGGCTTTAAAAATTATGGCAACGACATACTCTTCCAGCTTTCACACTAGTACCATCTGCGCTGACGGGCTTAACTTCTCTGTTCGGGATGGGAAGAGGTGGACACTGCCCGCTGTGCAGGATGTTCGTATCGCTCCGATGGATTTGTAATCCATTGCCTTCACCCAGAGCCGCTGGATATGTGACGTTTCGCTTCGAGGGATTTGCAATCCCTTGCCTACTCACTAAGGATTTCCAATCCTTTTAATTCCTTACATTTTACCCTGAAATATTTCATCTATACCAATCATCACTTGGAAGAAGTAGATTTTCGTATTATGAGACGTGGCATTCGTTGTTTGCTCATGAAAATATGTTGGAGGAATATGTGTTTAGGTCGGGGGATACGATTCATTATCATAAAAGTATGTATGTGGGTGCATTGGATAAGGATGAATGGGATGAGCCTTTGTCTTTCGTTTTATTTTATGGTAAGGATACCCTTACCCAGTTTTACAAACACATAATTCCCTATCTTTGCCGCCACAATAAAAAGTTAAAATATGGAAGTTACTTATCAATTTATTCTCGGTCCTATTGCAGTGGCTGGGACGATAACAGTATCAAGAAATAAGAAAGGCGGAATTACGAGTCCTGCCATTAAACATAAAATTTTCAAACCGGGATTGCTGGCGCAATTCGCGGGTCCTTATGAAGATAATCTGGGATATATGAAGTATCTGGAAGAACGATTTTCATTGGAGCCGGAAATGGATAGTGCTAAAATTGTGGAGGACATAAAATGGTTTACCGGATTGGAGGAACTTGATGCGCAGGGATTTATGACCAAGATGACTCAATTGCTGAAGGACGGTGTAAGATATGAACAAGGGAGGATGAATGCGAAGGATTCAGAAATATATAATCGTGATTGGGAACTATTAATGCAGCATCCTTTTGCAGTAGTGATGGAAAATCAGAAGGAGACACCGGCGGAGCAGGCGAAAAAGAATTTGAAAGTAACACAGATTATTTTGACAGAGGGTTCGTCGAAAGGATTTGAAACAAACAGAATGGGGATTGGAGATTATTTTGTGAATACGAAAACTGTTAAAGGCTTTAATGATACGCCACAATTTGAAGCCATGAGAGCGGATGTCGAGCAGCAATCAAAAGGAGATGAATCTGTAGTAATGGTTGCCACGAGTAAAAAAATGAATCAATATATTAAAGATGCGAGGAATAACGGAAGTTATGCTGTTACTATCTTAAGAAATGTTATTAACGAACATCATTTTAAATTTACTACAAATGCACAACCTTTATACTTTCTTCAGATTGGTCCACATACCGATTGGTGTTGGAAACCTTTTGATGATTGAGAGGCTACCAAACCACCCAAGGGTCATGGATTTGGGTAAACCGCCTGACAGGTATGCGAGCATCCTTACAGGCAATCGCCCCTCCAAATCTTTTCCTAGTCTTTGCATCCTGAAAAATGCGTAACACTACCAAACTAAAAACCTTACTGATAAAATATACCATAAGCCTTGACAGATTGGACGATGAAGAATTCAAATTAATGCTTACCGATAAACAAACTAATGAATCGGAACTATTCACGGGGAAATCATACAGCATGGTATTGAGCAAAGCATACAGCTATTTGTTGAAAGTATTGAAAGAGGATAAGCCCTCATCCAAGAATAGTGCCCATAAGAACTGACAAATATTTTTCATTTCTATAAGGTCTATTCCGTTCAATAACGTAATTGATATACCCAACAGAAAAGGAAAATACTTATCATTAATCCACCACCGAAAGCTGTTTTGATTCACAAAATCTACTTGTAATTGGCAGTTGTGGTCTATTCACTGCCAGTTATTGTCTTGTAATTGGCAGTGATGGTCTGTACATTGGCAATTATGGTCTTGCAACTGGCAGTTATCGTCTTGCAATCGCCAGTTATCGTCTTACAACTGGCAAAGATGGTCTTACAACTGCCAGTTATCATCTTACAATTGGCAGTTATCGTCTTACAATTGGTAATTACCAGGGGCATTTTGAACATCGTTTTTTTTCTTCACAAGTTACTGAAGATCAATCTGATAAGGCGCTAAAATAGGGTATCAAAAAAGTGTTCTGGAACAGGGTGCTGTCCACGGAATGGGCAAAATGGGTGTAAAAACAGATGTCCGGAAAAGAGTTTTTTCAGGACGAAATAATACTGTTTTTAGTTGGTTTTTATTTAATTAAAACCACCTTCTCGGTAATGATATTCTCGCCTGCTTGGATGCGAACAAAATAAATCCCTTTCGGTTCTTTGCTTAGATTAATAGCGTATTGGGTCATCCCTTTTGCTTCGATAGATAAACCCTCCATGCGTTCGCCAAGGACATTGAATACGGTAATATCGGTGTTCTCATTCATTGGAATATCAATAAATATTTCGCCAGTGGTAGGGTTCGGGAATAGATTAATGGAATTATCAACTGCCAATTCATTCGGGATATTAGTGGTGATATACATCGGCGTTTCCCACATCCCTCTGCCATAAGTGCCTGCCCGGAGCTTGCTGGTAGTAGTTTGGATATGCAGATCATTGATGACAACATTAGGCAGATTGGTACTGAACGAAACCCAAGTGCCAAGGACATCATCGGTGTAATAAACACCCAAATCGGTGCCTACATAAAGAGCATTGGGAGTATTCGGAACATAGACTGCGCAATTGATAGGGACATTAGGAAGATTACCGGAAACATTCGTCCAAGTAGCTCCGCCATTCGTGCTTTTGAAGATTTTATCCACCGGATTATACCCTGTTAAAGTAACCCATAAAGTATTGGGATCATTAGGCTTCACAACAATAGAAGTTAAGGGTGCAACACCCAATGGAAGTGTACCCGTAATGCTTGCCCAAGAAGTGCCGCCATTCGTCGTTTTAAAGAGGGCATTACAATCGGCAATACCTACTACTGGCGGACCGTAAGCCACGTAAATAGTATTAGAATTAGAAGGAGCTACAGCCATCGCCTGAACCAAATTAGTGCCTGATGTAAGATTCCCATTGGTTATCGAAACCCAATTATTGCCTTGGTCAGTAGTTTTATATACATCCGAATAGCCAGCATACAAAGTGGTATGGGTAGTAGGGTCTATCAAAAAGGGAGTAACCCATCCGCCATTAGCATTCCCAAAGGGGGTAATATCTACCCAGCCGCCACCACCATTATTAGAATAAGAAATATCGCCATTAGGCAGTTCTTCATACATTTGGTTGGCATCGGTTTTATCAATTTCTACGTGCATTCCATCGCCCCCTGCTATGCTCTCCCATGAACCCGAAGTGTATTTATTACAACCATTATCCTGCGCACCGCCGATACATACGGTAGAGATATTCTGCGAAGTGCTGGTACTATAAAATTCCATGATGGATAAGCCAGAACTAATATCCGTCCAGGCAGTGCCTGTGTTGGTGCTTTTGAAAATCCCTCCATCGTTCATACAATATACTACCGTTCCACTTCCTGGCTGAAACATGATACCATGAACATCGGGATGAATATGGCTTGCACTCGTTACTGGATTATACCCTTTGCCGACACAGCTCCAGCCTCCTGTAGCACCACTGGTGGTAGATTTCCAAACATTGATTCCGCCCACCATAATTGTAGTCTTGGAAGTTTGCGAAACCCCCAATGCCAGATCATACCAACCTTGTCCACCGGTACTGTTACCGTTCGTAGCAAAGCCTAATAAGTTCGGTGCGGTGGACTGCGTGGTAAAGGTCGTTCCTCCATCGGTAGAAAGATAAACGCCTCCGTAGCTATAATCTGATGCTGAATACAAGGCGTAAACATAATTTGAATCGGCAGGAGTAACTCCTAATGCTATCCTATCCATCCCCGTAGAGGGCAAACCAGATGAAACCAAACTAAAAGAAATCCCTCCATTGAGCGACCGATAGATATGTGTATTCGTACTCGCATACACTACTCTCGAATGGTTTGGTTTCAATTTCAAATCTCTTATCCCTGCCAAGTTTAGCTGGGTTGTCCAGGTTACTCCAGCATCCACGCTGCGCATAATCCCATTGCCGGTAGCGGCTAATAATACATTCACCGAATCGGGTTTAATCAATATCTTAGCCATGATTCTCGAACCGCTTACTGCCCAATTCAAGCCCGTCGTATTCCAGGTCATGCCGCCATTGGTGGACTTCAGAACGCCTGCCGAGTAGGTATCGTTCGCATCATTATCTCCTGTCGCGATATAGACAATGCTCGTATCTACGGGATTGACGGCAATATCGGATACTCCCAAGGTAGCATTGTGATCTCCGGTAGCGACCCAAGTTGTTCCGCCATTATTCGATCGCCAAAAGCCGCCACCGGGTGAGCCTACATAAAGAATAGAAGAACTCATCGGATTTACTGCCAAACAATTCAAACGTCCTGCCCCATGTTGCCCACTGGTTGCGGTAGGAACGGCAATAGGACCCATCAAAGTCCAGTTCGAGGTGATGCTATTAATCTGCTTCGTTCGTTGATTATTCTGACTCTCAAACTTGCGGTATTCATTGTAGGCAATCATCGGATCGGGGAACTCTCCATTCTTAGAGACACGGGGACTCATGAACCATTCCCACCGTTTGAACTGATACCAGCCTGCCAATTCTTCGTCTTCGCTTTCCTTTCCTTTTTTCTTGGAGAAGTCTATGCCTTTCGATGCCCAATAATCGTTAAACGCTTTTTGAATTTCAAAAAAGTTAGGGTTGTTTTTATCGGTGATATTCGCCATCCAGGGCTGTGCCTGGAGGGAGATGGTGAGGAGAGCAAATCCTGCAATCATTGCTATTTTAAGTAAATAATTTTTCATCTGATTCTTTTTTAAATCTATTAGATTAGTAACGAGGGCGAATTTACAAAAATAATAGTTAATGAATAACAGGGAATGAAATGTAACACCTCTATCTGGGTAAACATCCTTATGGGCAATCGCCCCTTTGCATTTTCCTGTCAAGATGTTTACCCAGATAAAAAGATGCGAAGTAAATTGGCTTTAGCCAAATCACGGAATTTGTTTTGGCTAAAGCCAATTTATGTTTCCATTGCTGTCCGTCCTGTAAACGGGACGGCAATGATTTGGTAGATTAAATTCTCCAAACAACTGATCACCAACCCGAAATCCCCATAAACTCAAAATACACTGATTAGTTGCTCATTATCTTCAAACCAACGCGTGGTTCTGGACATCTGAAGTTCTCGATTGGGAGAATAACGCGTGGTTCTGGACATCTGAAGTTCTCGAATTGGAGAATAACGCGTGGTTCCGGACATCTGAAGTTCTCGATTGGGAGAATAACGCGTGGGTTTAGAGATCTACAGTTTTAGAACACCGGAATAACGCGATGGTTTGGACATCTACAGTTTTAGAGAACCGGAATAACGCATGGGAATAGAGATGTGGAGTTCTCGAACGGCAGAATAACTGGGTATTTGAGCAGGCTTTTGGTGATTTGTTGTTTCGATAACTGCAATTATGGCAGGCTTTTGGTACTTTGTTTCCTGCTCGTTTTGTGGGTAAATCACCTGACAGGTAACGGCTTCAATCCTGACGGGTTTGGGGAACTTGGTAGTTTGCTGCGCGAGGGATGGTAGGGGCTTGGTTGCCGCCTTTGGGTGGCGCGAAGCAAGGGGTGGCGGCAACGGAACCCCCGAACAGCCCGACCGCTGCTGCCTTTGGTGGGGCTGTTTTGGTGGGAGGCAGCAGGGGACGCGCCATAAGAATTGAGAATTGTTGAGGATATGGTGGTTAGACCTTTACTTCTTTCCATTTTCCTTTTTTGAAAAAGTAAAACGAAACGACTGCTATCAGGCATTCGGCAACGGGTACGGCGATGAATGCTCCTGTTGATTTTAAACCGATTACTTTAACCAAAAGGTATGCTAATGGTATCTGAAAACACCAGAAGCAAACCAAGTTGATTACGGTCGGGGTGCGGGTATCTCCTGCTCCATTGAGGGATTGGGTCATCACCATCGCTATTCCGTAGAATACATAGCCCGATCCGAATATCCGCAAGGCTAATGCCCCATATTCTATCACTGCTTCATCCGTCGTAAAGAAACTGATGATAGGGTGTGCAAAGAATACAAAGAGTATGGTTACAAAACTCATGAAGATGACATTGTATTTCGTAGTTAATAACACGCTTTGTTCTGCTCTTTCGATTTGTTTGGCTCCTAAGTTCTGCCCTACTAAGGTGGCTGCGGCATTACTCATTCCCCATGCGGGTAATATAAAGAATATCACATTCCGTATTGCTATCTGATAGCCGGCAGAGGCTGTGGTTCCGCCTGTTTCTGCAACTAACCTTGCTAACACTATCCAACTGCCGCTGGCAATAATAAACTGTAGCGTGGCGGGTGATGCTATCTTAATAATAGATTTGATAATTGTGAAATCGACCATGAAATGTTCTCTTCTGAACTTAATAATACCGCTCCCTTTAAAGAGATGATAACATTGATAGATTACCCCTGTGCTTCGTCCTATTACTGTTGCCATTGCAGCTCCTTTCAGCCCAAAGAAATGAATGAAGACAGGGCATAAAACGATGTTGATAAGGCTCGCTATCCACAAACTTTTCATCGCCATAGCTGCATTGCCTGCGCCGCGGAAAATACCATTGATTAAAAACAAAAGCATGATGCCGATACTGCCACCAAACATGATTCTGGTGAAGATAGCTCCCTCATTCACCACCGTCTCGCTGGCTCCCATCATGGTTAAGATATGCCCTCCGAAAATCACTCCCGATATACTCGTAATAACTGTAACCAACAAGGCTACTAACAACGATTGTGCTCCGGCATGTGCCGCGGCTTCGGGATTCTTTTCCCCGATTCTTCGAGCTACTATCGCCGTAGCTGCCACGCTCAAGCCTATTGCTATTGAATACACAATGGTAATGACAGACTCCGTTAAGCCTACGGTCGCTATAGCATTGGAACCTAATTTGCTCACAAAGAAAATATCCACCAAAGCAAAGACACTCTCCAAACTTAGCTCTAATATCATCGGGATGGCAAGCAAAAACACTGCTTTACGGATGCTGCCCTGTGTGTAATCTTGCTCCTCTCCGTTTAATGAAAGTTTGATTACAGAAACGATTGCCGAGAAGGTGCTTGTCTTGTTTTGTTTCGCCATAAATAAGGCGGCAAAACTAATTATTTCTTGAATTATTTATTAGACCTCTTTTGGCGGTTACTAAGTCTTTATGGGACTTATGGACTTTTTTCATTAACATGTACAACCAAAAGTCCGTCCCATTACGATAGTAAAAGTAGTTTTCGCATATGCGAAAGTAACCTTCGAGGCATCGAAAGTAACTCTCGAGGCATAAAAAGTAATCCTACAGGCATAAAAAGTAATCCTGCAGGCATAAAAAGTAAACCTCGAGGCATAAAAAGTAATCCTGCAGGCATAAAAAGTAATCCTGCAGGCATAAAAAGTAATCCTCGAGGCATAAATAGGAATGCTGTATATATAAGGAGTTACTTTTTATATGATAATGGTTTCTTTGGTGTTATCACCTACCTCCTTTTGACAATCAAAACATATAGTAACGTAACTAAATAATAGATCTTTTTCATCATTACCCAATTATAAGTAGCCAATCACTATGGTACCTTAATTATGCAAGAAGTCTAAGGTTGTTTTCCGAAGAAGCCTATGTTAATCCCTCGGGAATATAGTACAATTCATCGGAGATAAATCATTATTCCTCGAAAACTGTCAAATATTAATAAGAAGCGATTACTGATGTTTCAGCATCACCTTCATCATCCTGTCCTTGCCTCGCATATCCTGGAGAATGGTAAAATCATCTACCCCATTTTCTTTTAATATCTCTGCCAAAGCACTGCCCATGCTTTCATTAATCTCCCAATAAATCAGAACGGAATGAGGCGTCTTCGCAAAGGCAAAGGCAAAAGCAAGGGTCGCACGATAGAATATCAAAGGGTCGTCATCCTCCACAAACAACGCCAAATGCGGCTCGTAATCCAGCACATTCCGCTCCATCATCGGCATTTCCTTACGGGTTATATAAGGAGGGTTGGAAACGATGACATCCACGTGGGGCAAGGTATTCCGATCCCCTTCATCCAAGATATTCACCTTCCTGAAATCAATGGAAACAGCATTCATCACAGCATTCTCCTTCGCAATAATAAGAGCCTCCTCCGAAATATCCACCGCTAGTATGGTAGCCTTCGGCAAATGCTTTTTCAAGGCGATGGCAATACACCCGCTGCCCGTTCCGACATCCAGAATGGTAATGGTTTGTTCATGATTCTCTTTGATGATAAGTGCCACCAACTCCTCCGTCTCGGGTCGCGGAATCAACACCGAAGGATTGACTACTATCTTCATCCCATAGAACTCCGTTTCGCCAAGAATGTACTGAATAGGCTCATAAGTTTTAAGCCTTTCCAAGACGTTGAATAGCATCAGGAATTCTTCTCGCGATAGGAGGTTATCTCTCTTCAATACCATGTCCACAGGGGCATAGTCGCACACGTATCCGAATGCCCATCGAATGAAACCATGTATCTCTTCCATCGGGTAAAAAGGTTTCAATTCGGCTTCAAATGCCAACATCATATCGTTCACGGTTATCATCTTGTTTTCCATGCCCGCAATACTACTCAAACTTTCAGTAATTTTGACGACGATAAATACAAATTTAATCCCCACGATGACGAACGAATATTTCATGCAGCGATGCCTCGATCTTGCCCACAACGGTTTGGGTAGGGTCGCTCCGAATCCTTTGGTGGGTGCGGTATTGGTGCATGATGGAATGATTATCGGAGAAGGATTCCATACCGAATACGGACATCCTCATGCTGAAGTTAATGCTATCCGCGATGCCGAAAAGAAGCATCCTAACATCCCCGAAAACAGTACGCTGTATGTCAATCTCGAACCCTGCAATCATCATGGCAAAACGCCACCTTGTGCAGATTTAATCATTAATAAAGGCATTAAGAAAGTGGTCATCGGATGCAAAGACTCCAGTGATAAAGTGAGCGGAAAGGGTATCGAGAAACTGTTGCAGAATGGTTGCGAAGTGGTGGTTGGTATTCTCGAAAAAGAGTGCAGGGAATTGAACAAAACATTCTATACTTTCCACGAAAAGCATCGCCCTTTCATTGTCCTGAAATGTGCGCAATCATTGGATGGATACATCGGTTCGGGGCATATAATTCATCCAGAAAAAAGGGAGTGGATCAGTAATGAATATTCGAGGATGCTGACCCATAAATGGCGCAGCGAAATACAGGCTATTATGGTCGGGACGAATACTGCTTTCCACGATAATCCTGCACTTTCTGTTCGCGATTGGAGCGGAGCGAATCCTATAAGAATTACCTTGGATAAGGACCTTCGGTTGCCGCAGCATCTGCTTTTATTCGACCAAACGATTGCTACTTTAATCTTCACCGAAAAGAAATCTGCGGTGGTCGAGAACCTTGAGTTCATTAAGATTGATTTCGGAAAATCGGTTCTTAAACAGGTATTAAATGAACTCTTTAAACGTAATATTGAATCCCTCATGATCGAGGGCGGAGCACGGGTCTTAAATTCTTTTATCCAGGAAAACGAGTGGGACGAAGCCCGTATTTTTATCGGCAATAAAATGCTCGGAAACGGGGTTAAAGCTCCCGAAATTCATGGAAATTTCGATTCCAGCACCTCTATCGAATCAGACATTTTATTAATAAAAAGGAATCCTTAAACAGGGAATTCTGCTAAAAATAGCTTTTAAAACCTCCTTTTAACATCAATATACACTGGCGACGGCGTCATCTACGCTGGCGACGACGTCAACTACACCAGCGACGGCGTCATCTACGCTGGCGACGACGGCATCTACGCCAGCGACGGCGTCAACTACACCAGCGACGACGTCAACTACACCAGCGACGGCGTCATCTACGCCAGCGAAGTTGTCGTCTTTGCCGGCAAAGTTGGACTAAGATTTCTTCTTTTTGAATAGTTTTATCTTCGGTTCTGCGCCCCGAAAGAGCCTTTCGATATTTTTTTGATGGGTTACCAAAATCAGGGTCGCGATGAGCATGGAGAATAAATTCTGGATTTCATTTTCATTATGAAAGGCATATAAAAGGAGGAACGGAAAGGCGAATCCGGCAATCATGGAACTCAAGGAAACATACCCCGAAAGGAGGAGCGTGAGGATGAATATTCCGATGCAAACGCCGGTAGAATTTGGGTGGATGGCGAGCATGATACCGAGTAATGTGGCGACACCCTTACCCCCTCTGAAACCCGCATAGATAGGGAAGATATGCCCCATCAGGCAAGCAATGCCGGAGCCTAATTGTATGTTTCCATATTCCTCGGAACCGGATTGAACGAAGTTGAATTTCTTCAGCACCACGACCAATATCGCAACGCTCGCCCAGCCCTTGAAAATGTCAATAATTAATACCGGAATACCCGCTTTATACCCCAAAACTCGGAAGGTATTGGTGGCTCCGGCATTGCCACTGCCGTATTCGCGGACGTCTATTTTGTAGAATATTTGCCCAATCCATACCGCAGTCGGGATGGAACCGAGGAGGTAGGCACACAATAAAGTAACAATGTTGGAGAGAGATATCATCTGTTTTCGAGCCGCCAAAAGTAGAAAAATTTGGTTGCATGCCGCATTTATTGTCAGGATTGTAATTTTGCGACTATGGAATTAAATATAACTTCGGTGAATGACCTCGAACAATGCGCCAAAACTATGTTGGATTATTGTAAAGACAAACGTGTTTTTGCATTTTATGGGGAAATGGGAGCCGGAAAAACGACGCTTATTAAGGAACTCTGTAAAGCCCTTCAGGTTACGGATCAGGTCAATAGCCCCACGTTTTCCATTATTAATGAATACCAAACGGCTGATGACATGGTGGTTTATCACTTCGATTTTTATAGAATTAAGAATGAGGAAGAAGCCGTAAATATAGGATGTATGGACTATTTTTACAGCGGCAGCTATTGTTTCATTGAATGGGCGGAGAAAATTCATAACCTTTTGCCTTCGGATTCAGTAAAAGCCGAGATTCATTTTATTAATGAAGAACGAATAGTACGGATAACATCATAAAATCATATTGCATAAAAACATACTATCAATTCAATGGAAGAAGCTAAATCGAAGGTAGCAGTAATCGCCAAAGCCGGCATGTTGATGCCTAAGGAAAGCATGCTGGAGGTGGCGCAGCAAAAGAATAGTCTTTTCATCGGGATTCCG
Source organism: uncultured Bacteroidota bacterium (assembly GCA_903844645.1). GTDB lineage: Bacteria > Bacteroidota > Bacteroidia > AKYH767-A > JABDAW01 > JABDAW01. Next base: position 25,247 of record CAIMUP010000137.1, on the reverse strand, counting down.
AAAGAAACTTCTTTTCAAGAGAACCGAATCGCCTTGGTTCCGGATGCTGTTGCTTTGCTGACAAATAATGGTCATGAGGTCGTGCTGGAGGCTGGCGCGGGCAAAGCAGCTTTCTTCACCGATGCAGAATATAGCGAAGCGGGTGCAAGGATTGCGTATCATATAGAAGATGTTTTTAAGGCAAATATTATCCTTAAAGTTGCGCCGCCATGCGAGGCTGAATTGAAATTCCTCCACTCCGGGCAGAACCTTTTTTCCATCCTCCAATTAAATACCCAAACAGATAAATTCTTTAAGACATTAGCCTCAAAAAAAGTTACCGCCCTCGCATTTGATTACATAAAAGACCGCTCCGGAATCTATCCTATCATACAATCTATGAGCGAGATTGCGGGCAGCACTTCGCTACTGATAGCGGCAGAATACCTAAGCAATGTAATGCACGGAAGAGGCGAAATGCTTGGCGGAATATCAGGGATACCACCCACCAAAGTCGTGATAATAGGAGCCGGAACGGTGGGCGAGTTCGCTACCCGGGCAGCTATAGGATTGGGGGCTGAAGTAAAGATTTTCGACAACTCGTTATACAAGCTCCGGAGGTTGCAAAACCATCTCGGAACGCGGCTTTTCACCTCCATCATCTCGCCTGATGCCATTGCTGAAGCACTCCTTACTGCCGATGTCGTAATCGGTGCGATGGCTCCTATCGAAGGGCGTTCGCCATGCGTGGTAACAGAGGAAATGATTGCCAAAATGCGCACTGGTTCTGTCATTGTGGATGTTAGTATTGATGCCGGTGGATGCTTTGAAACATCTGTCGTTACGAATCATACGGAACCTACTTTTATTAAGTATGGCATCATCCATTATTGCGTTCCGAATATCGCTTCTCGCGTGGCGAGGACTGCCTCTCATGCCCTCTCGAATGTCGTTACTCCGATATTGCTGAATATGGGGCAGGCAGGAGGTTTCGAGCAGTCGTTATGGGCAGATATGGGTGTGCGAAACGGTATCTATATGTACAAAGGATCTATCACAAACAAATTAATTGCTGACCTCTTCAAGATGCCTTTTAAGGACATCAATCTCTTCATGGCGGCGAGGTATTAATCTATTGGAATTCCAATTATAAAACCTTTCGGGTGTTAGGTACATGAGGAAGGAATGCCTTTTGTAAATCGGCTTTATATTGTTCTTTGTCGGGATAGGTCATGGTTTGTTTTTTTATTTGTTGTTTGTTGTTTGAATTTTTATTTGATTAGTAACCATCCTTACAGGAACGCGAAGGGGCGCACCTGTCAGGATGGTTACTCGAATGGACGATAGACGGCAGGAAGAACCCCTAATCTGATTCCTGACTTCGTTAATGAACTTTCTACAATTTCTTTGCTATCAACATCTTTTTTCTTTAATCCCATTTTATTTAATTATTTAATGATGAATTTAATTTAATTTATAATTTTACTGCTAATAGTACAATCGGCAGTTCTTTCATTGAGATAATCGCTTCCACTGAATTTTGTCTTAAAAACAACCCAAAACAGGCATTTATGTCGTTTCTTCCTGACCCTGTTTCCCCAAAACATGTCATTCCTCTTGAGAGGAACGACAAATATTGCGTACTTTTTGTCATTCCTCTCAAAAGGAATGACAAAAATTTTCCCAAAAATGTCGTTCCTCGCAAAGAGAATGACAAGAATTTTGTCCCCCATGTCGTTCCCCGCAAAGAGAATGACATCTTTTTTGAAGAACAGGTCATTCCTCGCAAACCGAATGACATCTTTTTCGCCAGCCCTACCGTTCCTACACCGGAAAAAGTCAAATTTTTAGTAAAGGTAAGAGGCATCCGTTCTGCGACGGCAGTGAGTTTGAGCATTAATATTGTTATTTAATAAAACTTTAGAGGGCTTGTTTTAGTTTTTTGATAATGATTTATCAACATCATCATTAGTGATGCTTGCTGACCTGTCAGGTGGTTTACACAATATAATACAAGCCACCTACCTTATCAAGGTAATGAAGCCCTTTTCGGAGAAGTTAGCACCGGTAAGGGCTTTGGCAGTGAAGAGATAATAGTAGGTGCCATCGGGAGCCAGTTTGTCGGTATTCATCACCTCCCCACCCCAGCTTCCTAAGGTGCCATCCCATTGATAAATCAGCATTCCCCAACGATTAAATATCTTTACTTTTAAGGCTGACAAACCACGCCCATCAATACTCCATCGGTCATTTTTACCATCTCTGTTGGGAGAAAAAATATTAGTGGTGGTAGGCGGACAATCCTCTACATCAACCGTTATCGGAATGCGTAATGACCTGCAAGAATCGGTATGGCAACGGATGTAATAAGTAGCCGGAAGATTCAAAGCAGGAGTGATATAAGAATATCCATACCAGAAAGGAATCACGCCATTAGCAGAATCAAACCACTCGATTGTAGGTGCACCATTGGCATTCAGCGTAGCATAGGAACCGATGCAAATAACCGTGTCCGAGAGTATCGGGGCATTATTGGGAATGAGAGAAATATGCACCGAATCATTCGCCACGCAGCCGGCAGTAGTTGATGTTTCAAGAAAATAAGTGCCTTGATGCGTAACAGTAATACTTTGTTGGGGAATCGCTCCCGGATTCCATAAATAGGTAACCATTCCGGTATTCGCAGTGAGTATTGCGGAGTCGCCATCGCAGAAACGAACAGTGCCGGTAATCAATGCCAGCGGGAAGAATTTATAAACATGAACACTGTCGGATGTTTGAATATTACAATAAGTAACCGAGCAAATATAGATTCCTGAATCATAAACAGTTTGCGTAAAATTATTACCGGATAATGGACTCGACCAGACGAGTGTGCTTAATGAATTCGCTTGAACAGTTATCGTGATAGAGTCTCCCGGACAAAACAAAGTATCAGCATTTATGTGTAATTGAGGTACAGAATAAGCGGGAGTTACGGTGATGGAAATGTTATCCGTTGCAACGCAACCTAATGAATCGGAAGTAGTAAGTGAATAGCTTCCGCTTTGAAGTACAGTGATGGATTGTGTGGTGTAGGAGCCGGGATTCCAGAGGTAAGTAGTCATTCCTGAATTGGCATTAAGTATAACCGAATCTCCTGCACAAAAGGTTATGGGACCCACGGCAGTAATATGTGCAAGTGGTATAAACTCATTAACCGTGATGCTGTCGGTAGTGGTGATATTACAATAGGTCACACTGCATATATATGTACCCGACGTATCAACATACTGTGTAAAACTATTTCCTGTGAGTGGGGCTTGCCATTGAATAGTGCTCAAGGCATTGGTATTAAGAGTTATCAAAACAGAATCCCCCTGACAAAAATCGGGGGCAGAAACCTGCAGGTAAGGAACAGTGTAAGGCGGAGTCATCGTGATGTGGACGCTGTCGGTAGCAACACATCCAAAGGCATCGAAGGTAGTCAGGAAATACCAGCCAGCCTGCGAAACCCAGAGGAATGGAGTTTGAATATTACCTGGATTCCAGATATACATAACCATCCCTGAATCAGCAGTGAGTAAAACAGAATCTCCCTGACAAAAAGTGTGTAATCCATTAATGTGAGCATTTGGAGTTGAAACCGTTACAGTTGCATTAACAACGGTCGTAATATTACAACAAACCACTTGACAGGAATACGTTCCCGATGTCGTAACATATTGCATAAGGCTACTCCCCGAAAGTGGCGGCAACCATTGAATTGTAGCAGAAGGACTCGTAACAACAGTTAATAAAATTGAATCCCCTGCACAGATTTCATACCCTGGCGAGACCATAAGATAGGGAGTATTGTATTGAATAACCTCTACAAAATTAGATACTAAAGTACAGCCGTTGGTGTCCGTTCGAATGCAATAATAATTGCCAGGCTGGTTGACATAAATGGTATTTGTATCGCCACCAACAGGACCACTCGGACCATGCCAGTTAAACGTAATATTCCCATCACAATGCAACTGAACAGAATCAAAAGGACATATTAATCCACTGATAGGAATCATGGTAACGAGCGGTTGGGGATAAACAGAAACATAAACTTCATCATAAGCATCTGCCGAACATCCATGCGTGGTAGTAACGGTTACTGAAATAGAATAATACCCTGTCTGTGTAGCCCAAAGTGAGTCTGCATGGTTGCCATAAAAAGTGGGAGTTTCCCAATAATATGAAGTATTGCCTGTAGCAATTAATAAAGTTGAATCTCCAGGACAGATATGCAGATTTCCCGTTAAGGTAACTATAACAGACGTATCGGGATACAACACAACATAGATCATCTTAGAACAAATAACAGTATCGGTATCACAATGGCTTATTCTTACTACAGTATTTGTAATAGTGTACCAACCAGGTGCCGACGGGGTGAAACCATTTTCCACATTACATGAATCACCAATAGGATAATATGTAATTGTTGAAGGTGTTGCAGACCAATAAAAATATGCATCACGAATACATTCATCAATTGCCATAGGATTTGATAAACTATCGTAAATAAGCATATAAAATGGTTGCCCATCACATAAGTAAACGGTATCATCCATATCTACATCAGTCACACATTTTAGTTTTGGAACAATCGTATCTAATAAATTGCTAATAACAACCTCAACATAATTAGTTCTGCTACATCCAAAGATATTTCGAACTGTGAACCAATACCGATCGGTGTATGTTGCTTCTATTGTAGAAATGGTATCTGAAAGATTAAAACTATTTGTCCATCCTACAGAGCAGTTTGTATAACCTCCACCCGTTAGTAAAGCAGAGTCTGCACATAAGAATATTGTATCAGTAATAATAGCATTTGTATTGATTCCATGATCATCGGAAATGGTTGGAATAGGTGGATTGGGATTAATCACCACATATACTGAATCAGTTGAAGTAAAACACCCATCAAAAGTGGTGATGGTTACTGAATAATAACCCGAAGCATGAATATAGGATTGATAAGTAGTATCACCATTAGACCAATGAAAATGGAAATTGGGTCCTCGGTGATTGCTTATATATTCATCATAACAAGTATGAGTATTGGCATATATATCACCTCCTGGCGAACATAAGTTTATTGTATCCGGACATAGAGTATCAGCGGAATTATAATTTATATTTATACAAATGGTCTTCTGATCATGGGTACATAAAGTATCTGTTCTAATATAGTAGTAATATGGATACCTCAAAAGATCAATTCCCTTACCAATGAAAGCATCACCATTACCATGTGTGTTCCATTTCCTGTAATCCCAGCCATAAGCATAATCATTGCAGCTATTATTGTAATAATAGTAGTAATAACAATCATCCTGAAAGTACATATCTCCGTAGCCAAGAAAGTTTACATAATCTTGCCGTTCGGGAATGATAAGGTCAATATTAAAACTCCCAGTAATATAAACCATATTGTTAGCATTGACGGCGATGCCGGCACCAAATTCATTTCCATGCCCAGCCACTTGTCTGCTCCATTGCCAGGAAGCAGAGGAATTAAACTTGGTAACAAAAATATCCCAATAGCCAACACTGTTGAAGGTACCTTGACCATATTCATCGGCATACTGATTCAATTTGCAGGTAAAGTTTCCAATAATATAAGAGTTTCCTGCGCTATCTATCGCAAGATTCTTTGCCGTTAGCTCACCATCAGAACCATTCGCGGTATCCCAAAGAATATTGCCGGTATTGCTGTACTTCGCAATGAAAATCTTGTTGGTATAAGGACCATACAAATGGGTCTGCGCCACAGAAGTCGAGAAGAACGTCAATATTCCTGTATAATCTCCGGTAATAATAGGGTTTTGATTGTTATCAATGGCAATGGCACGAGCAACATTAAAGGTGCCGCCGCCAGCCCGAGTAAACCATTGCTCATTACCAGAGGCATCATACTTAATTAGGAAGATGGCATTGTACATATTGTTATTGTGAATGAAATCGAAGGTGATGGTATCCGTAAACTGACCCGTTACATAAACATTGCCAGCGGCATCGCATGCAATATCAAGCCCTCTATCTATAGCGGGACCGGCACCTTGTTTAACCCAAAGGAAGTTTCCGTTAGCATCGAGCTTGGTGGTGAAAACATCTATCGTAGTATCCATACTGACAAGGGTAAATGACCCAAAAGTAGCCGTCCCGATAAACTCCCCAGTAACGACTACATTGCCCAAGCCATCAATCGCAATTCCGTAAGCAATATCCGTCCCAGTACTGCCGGCACTCTTCACCCAAAGGCAGGTTCCGGCACTATCGTACTTGGCAATAAAAATATCCTGAACTCCGGTGGAGGTAACTGTATAAGAACCAAAGGTAGCGGTGGAATAGAAATACCCACAAATATAGGAATTCCCAAACCGATCAACCTTCATGGACATAGGTCTGTCGGAGCCTCCCCCACCCGCTTTCTTTGCCCAAACATAATGCCCGGTACTATCCAATTTGGTCAGATAAATATCCTCAACTCCGGCAGGAGTCAAGGAAAAAGTTCCGAACGTAGCGGTAGAGGTAAAGTAGCCGGTAGCATACGTATTGCCCCAACCGTCAAGCCCGAGGTCGGTGCCGGCATCAATGGTATTTCCTCCCGCTTGTTGCATCCAGTAACGCTGGGCGTGAGCATCAAAACAGAGAAGGAGAAAGGAAATCGAGATAAAAAGAATCAGTTTTTTCATAGGAATACTATTTAATTCAACAAGCATTGTTTTTATTTAACGGGGTAAAATTAAGAAAAGGAAATCACATTCGGAAATTTCCATTGAAATATTTCCTATCTGTACGCTTTAGGGAATGGTTTTTTGATTCCTTCTTTTGATAGGTTTATTCGGATGGGGCATCCCCCGAAAGGGGTCAAAAGTTTCCACACGGAGGTCAATGGTTTCCACACGGAGGTCAAAAGTTTCCACACGCAGGGCGTTGGTTTCCACACGCAGGGCTCTGATTTCCACACGCAAGGCAGTGATTGGCGGCTTTTTTCGACCTCTTTTTGGGAATATTCAATACCAATATGGCATTAAATAGGAAGGCTCTCCAGATTTTTTATTCGTCTGAAGAGCCTTTCGTTATAAATTTTATTACCCTGAATTTAATGTTTTCTCGACTTCCAGACATCCACGGTTACAAAGGCTATTCTGGTGGAAAGTTTGGTAGCGATGGGTACTTACCTTATCAAAGTAATGAAGCCCTTCTCCGACACTTTGCTACCGGTAATATCGTTGGCAGCGAAGATATAATAATATGTGCCGTCAGGGCAGATTCCGCCGGTATTGTTTACCTTTCCATTCCAAAGAATAGCGGCATCGGTGCTTTCGAAAACCTTCATCCCCCAACGGTTGAAAATAAGGAGGCGATAGTTCGTATATCCATCGGCAATAAGGTTGAAGAAATCGTTTTTGCCATCCTCATTGGGGGAGAAAACATTGGGAATAATCAAGGCGCAGGAATCTGCATGGATGCTGATGGTTAGGGTATCGGGTGCGGTGTAACATTTGCTGCTGGCATAAGAAATTAAGGTAATATAATACGTTCCCGAGTCATTATAAAGAGTGATTGGTGGGGTTTTATCGTAGCTTGTCTGCCCGTTACCGAGGTTCCAGTAGTAGGATGAAGCATTCGTGGTGGTATTCGTAATCGTAACCACCATCGGGGTGCATCCTTTCATGGGATTAACAGCAAATTGGTTGGTAATAACGACCTTATTCGCCACCACGATGTAGCTTACGTGGCTGGTAGAGTCAGCAAAGCGACCACAGAGAGAGGTATCGTTGATAGTTAATAACGTAATGGTAAAAGTACCGGTATCGGTGTAGGTATGGGTAGGGTTTTTCGCGGTATCGGTATGATGATCGCCAAAGTCCCACAGATATGTAACGCCATTAATACTGTGATTGGTGAAATGAACGGTAAGCGGGTTGCATCCAGACAAGGTATCGGCGATGAAAGCAGATGAAACGGCAGGAATAGGAATCACATTCACGGTTTGTAAAGCTGTTGCGGTGCAACCATTCATGCTCGTAACGGTTACGATGTAGATTCCTGAAGTGTTCACGGTAATAACTTGAGAAGTAGCAGTTGTATTCCAAAGATACGAAGTATAAGTACCGACATTAAAGGTAACGGAGTCGCCTTGGCAGAAGGTAGTAGCACCGCTTGCAGTAATAGCAGGTGTAGGCGTAGGGTTCACAGTGATGGTTTTGCTGGATGTGGCGGAACAACCGAAGGCATCGGTAACCGTAACGATATAAGTGCCGGAAGCGGTGATGAATAAGACGGAAACGGTGTCTCCATTATTCCAATGGAAATGTGAATAGAAGCCAGCATCAATAATTAAGGTATCACCAGAACATAAAGAGTCTGCACCGCTGATAGAAGGGGTAGGCAAAGGATGTATTGTAACTGTTTTCGTGGCTGTTCCGGTGCAACCATTGGCATTGGTAACGGTAACGGTGAAGGTATTCGTGGTAGTGGTAGTGATCGTCTCGGAAGTAGCTCCTGTACTCCAATGATAAGAAGCAAAAGTACCTGCATCCAGGATAGAGATGCCGCCAGTACATAACGAACTATCACCGGTAATTACAGGCGCAGCACCCGGGTAAACAGTAATGGTAATAGTCGTAGTATCAGGATGAATGGCACACGATGCATTCGCTATTAAAGTAACAGTATAAGTGCCTCCATGAGTATAGATATGGGTAGGATTAACACTGGTGCTAAAGGTGGTATCACCAAAGCTCCAATGAAAGATACTACCGTTGATACTGGTATTATTAAACGTAACGGCAAGGGGGCTGCAACCGCTTACAGGCTGGGCATTGAAGGCACTGGTAACAGTATCGGTGCCAACTATATGCGGGCAGGTGGTATCAGGAACGAATCGCCATAAATCATTTAGAAAACGCCCTACAGAGAAGTCCGAACAGCCGCCAAACATCCAGAGGTTGCCGAGGGTATCGCTCCATCCGATAGAACCCATTCTGCTGCAAGGCATATTGGTAGCGCTGGATACGGTAATCGTTCCATAACTACCCGCTTGATTGGCATTTAGGTTGCCGCTTATCTGTGTCCAGGTGTTGGTGGGTAGGCTGTATTCCCAAAGGTCGTTATAACTATTTAAACCTTCATCGTAGGTGCCGCCAAAGTTGACGAAGTTATCGCATTTGCGAGTCCAGCAGGCACGGTTCTCCATTCTTCCGCGGGGCTTTAATTCCACTGCACCGACACAGAGAGTGCCAGTAAGACCAATAGGATTCGCAGTGCTATCGCCCTTCATCCAAGTCCAAAGCCAAGTAACGGGATCGAATCGCCAAAGATCATTATGTGACTTAGGATTCCAGTTATCAGCACCATCCCATCCGCCATACATCCAGAAGTCGCCATTACTTTCCTTCCACTTGGCATAAACCATCCTTCCATCGGGAGTATTGGCAGGGTCGGGAACACCTAAAATACCATAGACAGCGGGTTGATTGGTGATGTTAGGTCCTGCCATCCAAGCCCATTCTTGGAAGGACATATTAAACATCCATACATCAGAAAGGTAGCCTCCATCGAAGCCTCCAAAGAGCCAAAGGTTATCATCATTATCGGTCCAGGATGCATTGGTTTCGTAGCGGGAGGGAGGGATATTCTGCTGGTCAGGAACGAGTAAAGAACCGTGGTCTCCCGGGTCATTCGCGGTATTCATACCGTTCATCCAAGTCCATTCGTTGGTGGCGATATTATACCGCCATAAGTCATTCAACTGATTGTGAGTGCCGACAATATCCTTTCCTAATCCTCCGAAGAGCCACAAATCGCCTGCGGTATCCACCCAAGTGGCAACGCCCCAAGCCCTGCATCCCGGGTTGTTACTCGGGGAAGGAACCATGAAAGTACCATAAATTCCTGCCTGATTGGCGATGCCCGGACCCTTAATCCATGCCCATTGATTGAGGGCGGGTTTATATTCCCAGAGGTCGCTGAACTCGGTAGGGGCAGACGATCGCAAGCCGCCAAAGAGCCAGAAATTCCCCTCCTTATCGGTCCATTCGCAAGCCTCATAGAGGGCGGGAGGCGTATTGCCGGCAGCAAAGACGGATTGTGTGCCGAAGACTCCGTTAGAGTTGATGTAATTATTTCCATTCATCCAAGTCCATTGTCCTTGCTGGGCATGCGCGTTTTTATTAATGAATAAAAAGAGAAAAGTGATGATCGTAGCAACGATGAATCGGTGGGCAGTGCGAGGGATTATATTCTTCATGAGATTAAAAATTTCGGTGAATATTGAAGGCGTAAAATTACAAAAATTTTGTCAAATTATTCACCATGAATAGCGGCATGTCGTGGAAGAAAAATTTTATTAAGAAGGCGATGAAAGGGCTTCGGAATTTTAAAAAAATCTTTGCAAAGGATAATTGGCGATGCGACTACCCCCCCCCGAAAAGTTACCACATCGCAAACTACGGAAGGGACGAAAATCCTGTTTTTGTGTCGAGCGTTAGTTCAGGTTAGCTCGAAAAAGCCGTTTTTGTGCAGAGCGTTAGTCCAAGGTATGCCGAAAAACGCGTTTTTGTGCAGAGCGTTAGTCCTGCAAAGCTGCTTTTTTAGGATTTTGGAATATCCTATTCATACCAATAGTAGTGTTAATGGTGTTTCGGTATTAATAATAATGCTGTTAAACTCCTATTTTTTAATTCCCGTAACAATGCTATGAAGCGATATGCTAACTTTTAATAAAATCGTCCATTCTGCAATTATCCCTCACATAATAATAAAAGGAATGAATAGTGCCGTCCTTTAGGTCGGGGTGTCTATTGGAATATTAGACCTCTTTCATAATTAGGCAATAAAAAAGGTGCTCAATTATGAAAGAGGTTTAATATCAAAAAAAAACACCCTTCAATCATCTTGAAGGGTGTTTCGGTTCACTCGTGTTTCGATGCCTTTATCGTGGAGTCCGTTTCTCTTCTTCCGCTTTCTTTACCGGCTCTTCTACTTTGCGTTTATCTTTTACTTCGGGAGTCTTTACTTTAGCATCCTTTTTATCCGCTTTCTTGTCCCTTCCTACCTCCTGTTTACCAGGCTGTGCTTGAGGCTTTATAGGCTGGGTTTGAGGACCGCTTTCAAAGAGATTCCCTTTCGCAGGTTGTCCACCCATTTGTTGTTCCTTGCCACGTTCATTGGCAGGTTTCGGAGCACCTTCCTCCTTCTTGAAAGGTTGTTCTTCTCGGGGTTTGACAGGTGCGTCGTGTTGCTGATTCCTGTTGTCAGGAGTAACCTTGTTTTCCGGAGTTCTGTGTTGCTCATCCATACCCTTGTTTTGCTTGTTCCTTTCATCGCCTTTGATGATTGGTTTATCGGTTTCGGTCCTGTCTTTGTTCACGTTAGGTCGTTCCTTTTCAGGGCGGATATTATCTTTATCAGTAATCCTTCTTGGAGCAGGTATCGAGTTATCCTTTTCCTTGCCACGATGAATTTCAGGGCGATAGATGCTTAATGAATTCCGATCCATATCTTGCCCAGGACGGTCATGGTTACGCACTTCCATAGTCTCTACCCTGCGATGTGTTCCGCGTTCTACTTCTTCGCGTCGCGGACCTTCATTGTAGTAGTATCCACGTTCTCTTTCATCATGCCTGTTATGAATCACTTCACCGCGTTCTATGTAGCGATGATTCTCTCCTCTCGGAGCATAATATCGGGATACGTAAGGGTCGTCAATATATCTTTCGTCGCAGAATACCCATCGCTCTTGCGGCGGATAATAATCCCTTCCGTAGGCATATTCCAAGGAGATGCCGGGAGCAATAGGAGCCCATCCGTAGTAGCCCTCGCAACGCCTCCATGATACCCATGCAGGTCCCCATTCATGACCAGGAATCCATATCCAACCATAGTAAGGATCACGATCCCATCTGCCATAATGAAACGGTGCCCAGCCCCATTGATAATCAGAAGCCCATGTCCAGCCATAGTTGGTAAATACCCAGTGTCCGGAAGTTTGATAAGGAGAAAAGAAAGGTCCGGCATTAGGCACCCAAACGTAGCCATAGTTGGGATACATCATCCATTCTCCATACGGACTTAATTCATCATAAAAGACCTGGTAACTCATAGGTCCTTGAGCCGATGCCTTTTCGGGGCATACTACCGAAGCAACATTCAGTACGAACATCACGACGAAGATTTTGATTGCTGTTTTCATAATTTTTTTGTTTTATTTAGTTAATATTTCATGCCGTTGCTAAAACTGTGCCAAATGCAAAATTAGTATTCTTCCGGGGAACTATTTATGTCTTGTTTCATATCCTTTTTCAACCAAATAGAATATCCTTAACGGCTACCAGCAACTGGTTTATCCTTAACTAAGTAAATGACCTTACAGGAACAAAATTATACAAATTACTCGGTGGGAATGAAAGATTTTATAGTTTAAATTGGAAAGTGTAGCGGCATCTAAAGTTGCAGAAATACGATTGGAAGTAGCTATGAAGAAAAATAAATCAAGTATTTGGTTTATAGTAATAATGAGCGATGGGGGATGTATCGTTTTTTTTATGATTAATTTCTTAGTTTTGCCGCTTAATAAAAAAAATACAAGATGAACATTCACGAGTATCAAGGGAAGTCAATTTTAAAGAGTTATGGTGTCGCAATTCAAGAGGGAATTGTAGCCGAAACCGCAGAAGCAGCAGTAGATGCAGCAAAGGAATTACAAAAACAAACCGGCACGGGATGGTGGGTCGTCAAAGCCCAGATTCATGCTGGAGGACGTGGCAAAGGTGGCGGCGTGAAGTTGGCTAAATCGCTGGATGAGGTGAAGGATATTGCATCAAAAATAATCGGTATGCAATTGATTACGCCACAGACCGGAAAAGAGGGAAAAAAAGTGAATAAAGTATTGATTGCGCAGGATGTTTATTATCCTGGCGAGACGAAGACGGCGGAGTTTTACATGAGTGTTTTGCTGAATAGAAATACCGGTCGGAATATCATCATGTATAGCACCGAAGGCGGCATGGATATTGAAGAAGTGGCAGCGAAAACGCCGCATCTTATCTTTAAGGAAGAGGTTGATCCGGCGGTAGGATTACAGGGTTTCCAGACTCGTAGGATTGCTTTTAATCTCGGCTTGTCTGGGAGTGCATTTAAGGAGATGACCAAGTTCGTTGCCAACCTATTTAGGGCTTATGACGGCATTGATGCTTCGATGTTTGAGATTAATCCTGTGTTAAAGACTTCGGATAATAAAATCATCGCAGTAGATGCTAAGGTTAATCTTGATGAAAACGCACTTTATCGCCATCCCAAGTACGCCGAGATGCGTGACATTACAGAAGAAGACCCTACCGAGGTAGAAGCTGGCGAGCACAACCTAAATTATGTAAAATTAGACGGGAATGTTGGTTGTATGGTGAATGGTGCTGGGCTTGCCATGGCAACGATGGACATCATTAAACTGGCTGGTGGCTTCCCTGCCAACTTCCTTGATGTAGGTGGCACAGCAAATGCAGCTCGCGTCGAACAAGCCTTTAGAATTATTCTGAAAGACCCGAATGTCAAGGCAATTTTGGTGAATATCTTCGGAGGGATTGTACGTTGTGATAGAGTTGCTCAAGGAATTGTGGATGCTTATAAAAACATTGGCGAAATACCTGTGCCTATCATCGTTCGCCTTCAAGGAACCAATGCAGTTGAAGCAAGAAAAATCATAGATGAATCAGGTCTGAAAGTATTCCCTGCGACGTTGCTGAAAGAAGCTGCAGATTTAGTGAATCAAGTATTGAGTAATTAAATGAAGGGTCTTACAACTGACGAAAACTTCCTCGGTATTGAGGATGAAAATCTTTATTCTTACAAGAATGCCAAGTATGTTATTCAACAAGTTCCTTATGAGCACACATCCTCTTATCTGCAAGGCTCGGCAAGAGGTCCTGCGGCGATAATCAATGCTTCTCATTTCGTAGAATTCTATGATGAAGAGCTGGATGTTGAAACATTAATTACAAACCCTATCGCAACTATTGCTCCTATTGAATTCGGTGATAAAATAGATGCAGAAGCCATCGCATTAATTGAGGAACATACTACAGCCTTATTAAATGATAACAAATTTGTCGTCTCTCTTGGTGCAGAACATACGGTAACGCTGGGCTTCGTAAAGGCATTCATGAAGAAGTTTGAGAGCATTACTGTACTTCAATTCGATGCCCATTCAGACCTTCGTCTTTCTTACCACGATAATATTTATTCTCACGCATCGGTGATGGCTCGCATCCACGAACTGGGGCTTAATCTCACACAAATCGGCATTCGTGCGCAATGTAAACAAGAGTCTGATTTAATCAAAGCATCTCCTGACATAAACACTTTTTATGCTCATCAAATTCGTGCCAATCCTAACTGGATGGATGAAGCTATTGCGACGCTTACTGACAATGTTTACATATCTATTGATGCTGATGGTTTCGATCCTTCTATAGTTCCGTCGGTAGGTACGGCAGAACCTGGAGGACTCTATTGGGAGGAGACATTAGCTTTCCTTCGCAAGGTAATTAATGCAAAAAATGTCATCGGTTTTGATGTTGTTGAGATAGCTCCTATAGAAGGTCAGATACTCTCTGAATATGCCATGGCGAAACTTGTGTATCGCTTGATAGGATACATCAGTTTCAAGGAAAATCTTTAGTCTTTTCATTAACAGTTGGTGGAAGGAATTTCCGTTGTTTCCACGTGTCCATAAATTCCTGTCGAATGCGGGGGAGAATAAATCTGTCTTTGAACAGATGTTATGATTCATCCTTAAAACTTTACTTTTGCCGCCGCAATTGCTTTAGATAACAGTTCAACTATGAAACAAATTAAGAAAACAACCAAGCCTTCTGATAAAAGAATTGACACGAATGCCCTAATCAAAATGAAACATTGGCTGGGAGTTATCATTGCCGTCTTTGCTTTTATTCTTTATGCCCAAAGTATTACATTTAATTACGCATTAGATGATACTGCTGTCCTGAAAAAGAACAACAGTGTGCATAAAGGGATTGGTGGTATTCCAGAAATCATCAAGAAAAGTTATTGGTATGGTATGACTGGCATAGATGATCCGATTTATCGTCCGGCATCTTTGGTTTTATTCGCGATAGAGTGGCAATTTTTCCCGGATAATACAAAGGTTTTCCATTTTGTTAATGTCTTTTGTTATGCTCTTTCATGTTGGCTTTTGTTTCTTCTGTTATGTAAGTTATTTAAAAATCAAAATCTCCTGTTTCCCTTTGTTTGCGGGCTTCTTTACACAGCTCATCCGATACATACAGAGGTTGTTGATAACATTAAAAGCATGGACGAGATATTATGTTTCATCTTTGCGATAGGTTCTGTATTATTTTTTATAAAATGGTTGTCGAATAACTCAATCCCTACATTAATCCTGGCAATAGTTTCACTTTTTCTGTCAATGTTATCGAAGGAAACGGGCATTGTTTTTCTTCTTATCATACCTCTTACACTTTATGTTTTCGTTGTTAAAGATACTAAGAAATTACTTACAGCATCTGTCGTGGTTGCCGCAGTTACTGGCTTGTATGTCATTATGCGTTACAAAATATTGATCAATACTGCTACAGAAGGTCATCTAAGTATCATGGATAATTCACTGATGGGCGCAGATGGTTCACTATCTTATTTCGCTTCTGCGATGTTTATCTTATTACGATATATTTTTCTGCTAATAGTTCCACATCCGCTGTCGTATGATTATTCTTTTTCCCAAATTCCTTTAAAGAATATCGGAGATCCTATGGCTTTATTCGCGATACTTATCTATCTTTCTATATTTGTTTTTGCTGCCATCAAAATACGTAGCCGAAACGTCGCAGCTTATGCAGCTTTTTTCTTCCTTATTACACTGTTTCCGGTGTCTAATATCTATCTTAAATTAGCTTCTACAATGGCGGAGCGATTTCTGTACATTCCTTCGTTAGGATTCTGCCTGATCCTGACATATTGTTTACTAAAAATAACAAAGAGTGAGGCTGTTAAAACGAAGTTTATAAACATCCGCCAAATGGTTATGATGAATGGCTTATTATTCACATTTGTTATGGTAATTGTTGGACTTTATTCTATAAAAGTTATGGCTCGTAATCCGGATTGGAAAGACAATGCGTCGTTATTTGTACATGATGCCGAAACTGCTGATAACAGTGCAAGAGTTCACTACAATTATGGCACTATCTTGATAGATAATAAGTATCCTGCTGAACAAAATGCGGCATTAAAAGCAGGTATTCTGGAACATGCTATAACAGAATTCAATAAAGCCATCGCTATCTACCCGAATTACCCGGAAGTGTATTCATATTTAGCAGTTTGTTTCATAAAAAAAGAGGATTTTGCTACAGCTTTAAAGTACCAGGAACAATATGTTCAACGACATACCTCGCCAGACCCTTCTATCCATAAAAACCTTGCTGTTTTATACAAGAATTTGAAGCAGTATGAGCAGGCTCTTGTAGAGTTTGAGGCGGCTATTAAAGAAGACCCGGGATTTCTTCCACTTTATGTCAGTAAAGGGGAGGTTTATGGGCAAATGAATAGATATGAGGAATCAAATAATGAATTCTTCAGGGCAATGAAAGTTGATCCTAAATCGGTTACTCCGTATGTTGACATAGGTGTTAATTATGCCAGCCAAAATCAATTTGAAAAGGCGATGGAATTCTTCAAACAAGCCGAAGTTATTAACCCTAATGACAAAGAAAACGCCTATCTTATGGGAGTTACTTACGAGAAACTTGGCGATGCTGCGAAGTCTAAACAATATCTTGAACGGGCTGAACGATTAGCTCCGGAGAAGAAGGATTAAGGTGAGCCGTTTGGCTTACTTGATTACCGTTTTATTCTGTTTTATTCAGGGTCTTCCGCACTTGTTTCGGGAGGCAGTACAGGAGATATTGCAGGTCTGTAATTTCCATCAACATTTGGAACATTTTTTGGTAATTTCCGAGGAATAGAAACGCCATTCGCATTGGCTTTAACGATAAATGCTTCGATAGGTTTGCCTCCTTCCAGATATTTCAGAAGGATTTTTGCGGCAGTAGAGAAATCTATCAGACAAGACTTATCTCCCAGCGAAATCTTGATACGATTTTGTTGAGTAACTTCAACTTTAAAGCCTTCATCTGTGGAAGAAATCACGGTCGTAATCCGAGATACCTCATCCCGTGTAGTCTCCAGCGTTAATTGATTAGGAGTTATGTCAGGAATCCACCGTGCTGCCGTATCTGTCTTCGGTCTTTTGGTTCTTGGCTTGGTATTTTTCCTGGAATTCAAGCCCGATAAACTATTTATATCAACATCTCCGCCAGAAACATAGTCAACGAAGTCATAATTCGCATCCATCATGTCAAAACATACATCAAGTTGGTCTTTATATGCAATATCCAGCTTCTTCCCCCTCCTTTGTGCGATAAGTTGTTCTTGTAATTCCAGCGCGTTCACACGTACCGCCTCACCATCATTCGGTATTCCGGCAAAAGTACCAGCATTGGCATTTAAGTATGCACTATGCTTCAACAAATAGGTAATTCTTTTATACCTTCCCATTCTTCTCATCTCCCTTTTTATCTTGATTTTTGGTTTCTTCATACCTTCTTTAATATCCCTTAAATGATTTATAAAACAAGGCATTCCAAACCTCGAAAATGTTTAACGAAATCTAAAATTTAAAGTTGTCTTTAGGGAATATTAAATAGCTTTTGGAATAGAAGCATTGCCTTTTCTAATAGAATATTAACCATTTTAATCAGAAGGTTCAGCTTCCAAATCAGATGCTATACCTTAAAAGCTCATGTTCATGAACATAAGCCCAAAAGATGAACCTTTTTCATAAATCTTCTACACTTTTCCAGAAAACTTCTACACTTTTCCAAGAATCTTATACACTTTTCGGGGAAACTTCTACACTTTTTTCGGAACCTTCTATACTTTTCTGATAGTCTTGAACACTTATCACCAAGAAGTATATAAGATTCAGTGAAAAGGATCACCTTATGACCTTATGTTCATGAACATAAGCTTAAAAGGTTCAGCTTCTGACCGAAAAGGTGTAGCTTCTATTGGAAATGGTATGGCTTCTGACTGAAAAGGTGTAGCTTATATTCGAAATGGTATGGCTTCTGACTGAAAAGGTGTAGCTTCTATTAGAAAAGGAATCAAGATTCCTATATTACCAATTATAGCTATTAAATAAGGAATAACACCTCGTTCAAAAGGTGTATCTTCTTATTAAATACCGATAAAAGGCATCTTAATAGGAGTACCTTTTGCGGGATTTGGTGGAGGTTTTAGTGGATTTGTCATTCCTTTTTTTATGATTGCGTTCCCCTTTTGGGGCGCAACAATAAAAGGAGGATGAAAGGGAGTATCTTATTGCTTGGAAAGGGTATTGTTTTGATGACGAAGGAGGTCTTCTATCTTACTTCCATACATCAAAACGACAACACTTAAAGTGTTAAACTTCATCTCTGTCTTAACATACGAAGTTTGTGAATTAGGCGCGTCTTTTTCTATACATTTATCGTGAATGTATGCAGAAATTGTTCCCTGATGCACGGTTTCTCCTACTTTTATTATATTGTTTCGGTGAACTTCTCCAATTCCTGCCGTCATTTGTTGTCTCCATTTAACATCATACTTCGACATTTCCTTTTCTGTGAAAGAAGGTAGCTCGAAACCATAAACATCGAAGCATTTTAGTACCACAAACAAGATGCGAAACAGAGTATCTTGTTCATTTGGCATTTGGTTTTTATTAATAAATCTAGTAAATACTGTATATACATAAGGTTGTTTCACTTTTAGATTAGCTTTCCATTCATTCAGTTGAGCTTCTGACAAACGAAAGATGAAATCTTCGATACCTTCTATCTCTTCTGCGCTGATTCCCTCCATCATTGAATGAAATTGGAAACCTTATCGCTGATAATACGGGACATCATCGTGAGAAACGGCATCTTTTTGGAGCCAGTATGCAACAGTTACCACATGCCCATGCTTTGTTTTCAGTTCCCTGCTATAAAGTGAATGAATAGGGTTAAAAACTATGTCGGTTACGCCAACAGTATAGGTTTCAGGTGGAACTTCTGCCTCTATCGGTTCGGCATCTGGCGCAGCAGGTTTGGCAATTGCTTTGGGTGGTGCAGAGATTCCTATCTTTACTTCAAAGCCGTTCGTTTCTAACAGATCTTTCAAGAAAGAAGCCCTTTCTTTCGAGCAATTCTTCTCTGCAATGGAGCATTTTGTTCCATCTATTTCTTCGTGGATATGGTATTTTGTGAGAGCCATTACAGGTTATTGCTTAATGAGTAAATATGTTCAAAAATATGGCTCACCAATCCGATAAAAACGATACCGATTACACATATTAGTAATGCTATTTTCATGGAAAGCGGAGAGGTTAGGCGCACAATGGGAGTGGTATTCTTGTCCATGAATATAGCTTTGACAACACGGAGATAATAGTACAGCGAAACGACCATATTCAGGGCTGCAATGGCAATGAAAACATAATTCCCCGATGCTGCTCCGGCAGAAATCAAAAAGAATTTGCCGAAGAAGCCTGCTGTTGGCGGAATTCCTGCCAGAGAAAAGAGCGAAAGGGTAAGGGTTAGTGAGAGAAGGGGATTCGTGGTGTAGAAACCCTTGTAGTCGTCAATATTTTCCTTACCGGTTACTGCCGAAACCAATGAAATAACACCGAAAGCCCCCAGGTTCGAGCAGATATAGACTAAGATAAAATAGATAGCCGATGCCGTTCCCATCGGACTGTTGGCAGAGATACCCAGAAGGATATAACCCGCCTGCGTAATGGTAGAAAAGGCAAGGAAACGCTTGATGTTTTGCTGGCGCAACGCAAAGAGATTACCGATAAGGATAGTCAATACCGAGGACAGAAAAAGGATATGATACCAAGTGTGAACCATGCTCTGGAAAACGGTATAAAGGGCAGAGATAAAGATAAACATAATCGCCCCCTTCGATATGACCGAAAGGTAAGCGGTAACGGCAACGGGAGAACCCTCATAAACATCGGCTGTCCAGAGGTGAAACGGCACGGCAGAGAGTTTAAAAGCAAAGCCGGAGAAGATAATTACGAGTGCAAAGAGTTGCAATTCGGTTCCTTTGATAAGAGGTTGCATCTCGGTGAATGAAAGAGTGCCGGTAGTGCCATATAAAAGAGAGATTCCGAATAACAAAACAGCGGAAGAGAATGCAGAAGAGATGATAAGTTTAAAGGCTGCTTCAGAAGACTTCTTCTTTTCTAAATCGAAGTTAGAAAGGGCAGCAAGAGGGATGGTAGAAAGTTCTAATCCCAGATAAAACAAAAGGAAATTGCCACTGGAAATCATGAAGAACATACCAAGCAACGTGGAAAGTAACAGAATGTAAAACTCGATGACATGCTTGTGGTCTTTTAACCATGAATAAGCTTGCAAAGAGATAATGAGCACGCCGAAGTTCAGTATGTTTTTCTCCAAGGCAATAAGGCTATTGGTATGATACATACCGCTGAAGAGTATACCGTTACAATCGTTGAAGAAACCGATAATAAAGTTGATGACAAGGAATAGATTCACGATGTCGAAGACCAAGGAATTATTGGCTTCCTTCTCCTTTATTTTAAGGATGATTAAAAGGAAAATGAAGAGTGATAGAATCACCTCCGATTTCATTAATATAAGGTATGATATGTCCATAATTTGTTTGAGGGGGCAAAAGTAGTAAAAGATTTGGGTTTGGATAACGGTGGTTTAGGATAAGGATTTTTTGCACTTCTACAGCCCGCCGCCCATTCCTGAATACTAATTAAAAGGCTTTCTATAAAAATGGTATTATTGAATCACTTAAACGGTGTCCATTCCTTCATTCTCACCGCTCTTATATGGAAGATGATGATACCGAGAAGGATGATACCGATTCCTGCTACTTGAAACTGCCAGTCTGTGGAGAAAAATACAAACATCCATACAATAATTCCGATGATGGCTGGGAGGGGAAAGAACCACATCTTGAAAGGAAGCTTAATGTCATTCTTGCGGTATCTTAATAGAATAACTCCGATGGATTGTCCTACGAATTGTACGAGGATTCGCATGACGATGATGGCGGTGATTACTTCCTTTAATTTAAAGAGTAAGCTAAAGATAAATGCTACTGCACCAAGGATCAAAAGGGAGACATGTGGGAACTTTTTGGTAGGATGAATCTTGGCAAAGACAGAGAAAAACTTACCATCTACTGCGGCGGCGTAAGGTATTCGTGAATATCCTAAGATTAACGCAAACAAAGATGCGATGGCTATCCAGAGAATTAAGATTGTGGCAATGATGGCGGCGGTTTTACCATAGATATTCTCAAAAAATAAACTGACAATAAACTTTGAGTCCTTCCCTGTTTGCCAAGGGACTACACCGAGGACACAAATTTGCATCAAGAGATATAAAATAGCGATACCGATGATGGAAATAAAGATGCTTCGTGGGATATTCTTCTGCGGTTCCTTGATTTCTGCACCAAGATGGCAGACATTGTAATAGCCGAGAAAGGAATAGATAGTCTTTACCGATGCAACGCCTAAACCGGTGAAGAAAATAGGTGATAATTCAAAGGCTTTATCAGGATAAGTGAAGGCAAGGTCATAGTGGAAGTTCATGATACCACCGATTATCAGCCAGGCTATAGTGCCGATGACGACTATCCATAAGAGAATGGATATTTTCCCTATGTCGGTAATCTTTCGGTATAGAAGGAACACTAATAGTAGTACCAAAGCTCCAGAAATTATATGCGGAATTACCGAACCTTCTGCATTATACATCGAAGTAGTAGGAAATAAATATCCTAAGTATTGCGAGAAGCCGATTGCTCCACTGGCGATGACTAAAGGTGCTTGAATTACCGTCTGCCAGATGAAAAGAAAGGACATTAGTGATCCCCATTTATGTTTTCCGTAAAGCTCTCTAAGAAAAACGTAACTGCCGCCTGCTTCGGGCATTGAAGAACCTAATTCTGCCCATACAAATCCATCGCATAGTGCAAGAATAGCTCCCAATACCCATGCAAGAATACATTGCGGACCATGCATGGCAGAAATTATAAAGGGAATCGTAACAAATGGTCCTATGCCGACCATATCTATCATGTTTAAAGCCGTGGCTTCCTTTAAGCCTAAGCCGCGGACTAAGGGATTCTTAGATTTTGCTTCTGTCATTGCCGAAGCGGGTTAAGTTATTTGGTAATAATTACTGTCCCGCTGATGTCGGGGATGGGGGTATAGGAGATTTTATGCTCCGAACAATACTTTACCACTGCCTCCCGCGCTCCTTTGTATAGCGCATTGTTGAAATCATGTACAAAAATATATCCGCCCTGTTCTAATCGCGGATAAAAGTATTCCAAACCATTCAAAATAGGTTTATAAAGGTCGGCATCTAAGCTGACAAAGCAGAATTTGTCTTCTAATCCCTCGGCGGTTTCTGGAAAATATCCTTTTCTTACAATGCAATTCTCGGGCGTCGTCATCTTTTTCAAAACATACGCTATCGAAGTGTTAGAAAAGTCTTGGTCGCCGGTAGAAAACTTGTTCGCCGTTTCATCTTTTATATCGCGCTTGTCGAATCCCTCAAAGGTATCGAATAAATAGAACTTCCGTTCCGGAAAAAGTTCATTAATTTTCTTCGCAAACTCTCCTTTAAACACGCCTAACTCTGCAACATTGCCTTTTACTTTGTTCTGGCGGATTTCATAGGCACAAAGTTCCAAAGTTTTATGACGGACATAGTCGCGATTGATGGCTAATTGTTGCCTGCCTTCTATGTCGTACATTAATGACTTTACAAAATACCAATTCCCTTTTGCCGGAAGCCGGGCAATATGTTTAAAGCAATACTTTGCCAATTGTTTTAGTTGTGATTTCATAGTATAATCCTTTTTATCGGGTGGCAAAACTACACATTATTTAGCAGACAATCTCGCGGCGAGAATTAAATCCTTCGAATTGTATACCGATCGTTCCGAATTGTATACCGATCGCTCTGATAAGTATACCGATCGCTTCGAAAAGTATACCGATCGCTTCGAAAAGTATACCGATCGCTCTGATAAGTATACCGATCGCTCTGATAAGTATACCGATCGCTCCGAAAAGTATACCGATCGCTCCGAAAAGTATACCAAACCCTTTTATTAGATAAAAGAATACCTGCGAAACCGGTTGCCGCCTCTTATTTGGTAACGATAAATCGTTTGGAGAGTACGTTGCCGTCTGGATTCTTTACGGTAATAAAATAAATCCCATCGCCCATGGCAGAAGTATTCAGGATAACCTCCCCGCCGCTATTTGTTCCCTTATTAAAGGTATAGGGAATACCGATTTCTTGTCCAATAGTATTATAAAAAGTAATCGCTTCAACATTTTCGGGTAGGCTTACCGTGGCAATACTATGGGAAGGATTCGGAAAGATAGTTAGTTCCTTATTATTCTCATTAGCGATGCTATTACTTGGGATAAAAGTGGTAACATTTTCTATCACCGTCGTAGAAGATACGATGATACTGTCGCCAGTGTTCGTAAAATTGTTATTCGCCTTATTAAAACTCCCAAAAAAGGTAACATTTCCGCTGCCAGCAGCAGGGGCAATCCAATTAAATGCCCATGTCCGCGTATTATTTCCACCCGCTCCGCCATACGTTTGGGTAATATAGTGAATATTTCCTATCGTAAGCTGGGTATCGGCACTGGTATCGAGAATCGTTCCTCTATACATTCCGGAAAGACTTTGCGCAGAGATTTCAAACCCAAACAAAACATGCCCGGGAGCATTAATAGTGGCGCGAATGTTAAAAGTATCTCCCGGAATGTATCCTGTAGGCGGAATATTGGTAGTAATCATCGCCGCCATAGTATCTACCGGCGCACCAAAGTGACAGTTTGCGGAATTACAGGTAGCATGCCCTCCGAAAGGATCACCGGAAACCCCCGGGGGAGCACCAGTTTGGTAGGATGCAACAGGATGATTCATCCCATCAATAAGGATTAATGATATAACAGATACAAAGACCGAGGCAATCAATATTTTTCTTTTCATAGCGATATAAAGTTAGTAACGTGGGATGCGAAAATAGTAAAATTTTGGATAAGAAAACCAGTATTCCATACTGCCCAGCCATACTTCCATATAAATGCCTTTCTTTGCATCTTTAAGATCCTAAAATTCCTTACCAAAAATCTAAAAACTTAATACCAATTAATAAAAATAATCTTATGAATAAACTCTGCTTGATACTCGCCCTCATTTTCTTGAATACTTTCCTTATCGCGCAGCCTACCGAGGGGCGCTTTTTGATAGGAGGAAGCCTAATTTATAATAACCCGACCACCGAAAATGCTGATGCGGAGGGCAATCCTAATGGTTTACGGTCTTCTACCAAGAACTTAACCGGAAATTTGCAAGCGGGATATTTTATTACCCCTAATTTTGTTTTGGGGCTTACTACGAGCTATGTAAATAACTACAGTATTCTGGAAAATATCCCCTCGTCGAAGACAATTTCTAACAGTATTTCTTGGTATTACGGGCTTTTTGGGAGGACTTATACCGCCATTACCGAGAAGCTGTACTTTACCAACTCTTTTTCCATCAGTATTCGGAAGGGCGATAACGAAGTCAGTAATTTTCTATACCATCCCGATTCCACTTCTGCTACTTCGCTGAATGTGCGGGGATATAATCTCAATTATTCTCCTGGCTTCTCCTATTTTCTTAAACCTTGGCTCACTATTTCAATCGCCACCGGCGCAATTTCTTATGAACATTCTATTACGACCATCACCTCCGGTCCAGGCACCAATACTGCGGCTACGAATGGGTTATTTTCCACCAATATTCCGTTATCAAACTTCAATATCGGCTTCCAAATTTTCATCCTCAAGGGCAAGGAAGGGAAATAAGTAACCGAAAAATATCCTGATTTGTAAGCCGATTTGCGTTCCTATCTGGCTGCTTTTGCTTTTTAATAACTTATTACGGTGCAACCTTACAGCAGCAGGGGGCAGCTGTCAGGATGCTTGGTCACAGGTTGATTGCCGTTACCTGTCAGGTGGTTTACACAGATAGCTTAATGATGCGTACAGATAGCTTAATTATGGAAGGAGATAGCTTGTTTATTCCTCCAGATAGCTTAAC
>CAIMUP010000136.1 GCA_903844645.1 uncultured Bacteroidota bacterium | reverse complement strand
GGTTCTAGAACATGTTCTGGAGGTTCTAGAACATACTCTGGAGGTTCTAGAACATACTCTGGAGGTTCTAGAACATACTCTGGAGGTTCTAGAACATCTTCCGAACCCTTGCCCAAGATTCTTTAACCTAAAACACCGATGAATCGGAAATGTCCTCTTTTTACTAATTTTGCACCATGAATAATAACCAAGAAGAACCAATAACAACCATCTGGAATCTCCTCAAACAAATCCCAGACCCCGAAGTTCCCGCTATAAATATCGTTGAATTAGGGGTAGTAAGGGAGGTTAATATCCATAATGATTCATTAGAAATTGTCATCACCCCCACCTATTCCGGCTGCCCCGCCATGAAGGTTATGGAAGAAGATATTCTTGCGACTTTAAAAGAAAAAAGCTTCGAGAATATTAAGATAAAAACCATTTTCTCCCCTCCCTGGACGACCGATTGGATGACCGAGGAAACAAAAGCCAAATTAAAATCTTACGGCATCGCCCCTCCCGACGTCCTTTCGAGCGAACAATTATTCCCATTCTTAGCCGATAAAAAGAAAACCTTGGCGTGCCCTTATTGCAATTCCGAGAACACCGTTTTGCAAAGCCAGTTTGGTTCTACGGCATGCAAAGCATTATATTATTGCAATAATTGCCAGCAGCCTTTCGAGCATTTTAAATGCCATTAATAATGGAGGGTATTTGAAAAATAATTTGTAATTTTGCATCTCATAAAAAATGTTACTAACATGAATAAAATTAAACTAAATTTAGCAATCCTGACCGTGGTATTTTTCCTTGCTTCCACCGTCGTTGCACAACCGTGGATGAATACAATCGCGGATAAGGAAAACCCGAATTTCTTTGAGATTCAGAAGGCATTTAATGACTATTGGAGTGCCAAAGGAATTGACCCCTCGAAGTCAAATAAAGAAGAGGAAATGGGTATGGAATGTTATCAGCAATTCAAACGATGGGAATGGTATATGTCGAGGCGAGTTACCCCTTCCGGGGAGTTTCCGAACCCTATGATTGCTTATAACGAGAAGAAAAAAATACAATCGCAAAGCAGCCATAGGATGAAAAATATTACTGCCAATTGGATGCCGCTCGGTCCTTCACCAATACCTTCGGGAGGCGGTGCGGGGAGGTTGAATTGCATCGCGATAAATCCACTAAATACAAACACGATTTATGTCGGTGCTCCTGATGGCGGCGTTTGGAAATCCAATGATGGCGGCACTTCCTGGAATACGACTACCGATTTGTTGGCGACCCTCGGGGTATCGGATATTGTAATTGACCCGAATGATACGAGCATAGTTTATATCGCTACCGGTGATGGCGATGGACGCGATTCTTATTCGACAGGGGTGATGAAATCGGTTGATGGTGGGGCTACTTGGAATCTCACAGGATTTAATTGGCAAACGAATAGCAGAAGATATATTTGTCGCTTAATATTGGATCCCACGAACTCGAATATTTTATTGGCAGGGACGAAAACGGGTATTCTGAAAACTATTGATGGCGGGGCGAACTGGACTCCCCCTATGCCGAACATCAGGATTTATGATATGCAATTCAAACCCAACAATCACAACATTATTTATGCCAGTGGCGATACCGCGATCTATCGTTCATTGGATAATGGAAATACGTTTACCACGATTTATTCTACCACGGGTTCGGATAGGATTGAAATGGCGGTTACCCCCGTGGATACAAATTATATTTATGCTTTGGTATCTGATTCTACGAATGATAATTTCAAACGATTGATACGTTCTACCGATGGTGGAGCTACTTTTACAGTAAGATCCACAACCCCGAATATATTAGGATGGCAAAATGGAACTGGTAACGATGCAGGCAGTGGACAAGGGTGGTACGATCTTTCGATTATTGCTTCGCCAACGGTTTCCGGTACCTTATTTATCGGTGGGGTGAATATCTGGACTTCCACAACTGGCGGCACAAGCTGGACCAAGAAAACACAATGGACGAATCATGCAAACACGAATTATGTCCATGCCGACATTCACAAATTAGCCTTCTTACCGAATAGCAGCACCACAATATTTGCTTGTTGTGATGGCGGTATTTTCAAATCAACCAATAGCGCAACGGCATGGAGCGATAAAAGTGCGGGGTTATCCATCATGGAATTCTATAGCATCAGTAATGCCCAAACAAGCACTACCATTGTGCAGGGAGGGGCGCAGGACAACGGAACAAATCTATACAATGCCGGTGCTTGGACAGAAGATTTGGGTGGCGACGGAATGGTGTCGGTGGTGGATTATTCCAACTCGCAAGTGATGTATGGCGAGCAATACAATGGCAGCATGAATCGGACTACCAATGGCGGAACTACCTGGACGGGCATCACGCCGACTGGGCAAAGCGGAGCATGGGTAACCCCATACATCATTGATCCGACTACGCATACCACAATCTATTCCGGATACAACGATGTGTGGAAATCTACCAACCAGGGAACGACTTGGACACAGATCTCTAATAACCTTACCGGCAATGCTTCGGATTATATTCAGGCGATGGCTTGTGCAGCTTCCAATTCTAATTATTTATATGTCGGGGCAGGGTCTAACGATGGTATTATTTCGACCAGTAAATACATCTTTAAAACTACGAATGGCGGCACCACCTGGACGAATGTTACCGCTACACTTCCATTAGATACTGCGGCATTAACCGCCATCGCGATCAAGGCTAATGACCCACTGACAGTGTGGGTTACTCTGACCGGATATACTGCCGGAAGAAAAGTTTATAAAACCATTAATGGCGGTACTTCATGGACGAATATCTCTGGCAATTTGCCGAATGTTCCGGTGGATTGTATTATCTATGATTACACTTCTTCCTCCGACAGAATCTTTGTAGGGACCGACATCGGGGTATTCTATACCGACAATACGTTGGCTGGTGTTTGGACAGATTTCAATGCCGGCTTACCCGATGTTTTGGTGTATTCATTAGACATTCAGAGTACGGCAGGAGTATTGCGGGCAGGCACTTTCGGGAGGGGATTATGGGAGACTTCATTATCCATATTCACGAACACGAAAGACCATTCCGAGACAGCTAATTCAACGACCATTTTCCCGAATCCTACCACTGGAGAGGTATCTGTTTATCTCCCAAAGGCAGGTGTTACAAACATCGCTATCATAAATATTATTGGAGAAAAAATTTATGAAAACTCCCTCGAAGCGAAAGACCACAGCACCGTGAAAATAGATTTAGGCAAGGAGGCGCGAGGCATCTATTTTATTCGCATCCAGACCGAGGAAGGGACGATGAACGAGAAGCTGGTATTGATGAAATAGTACCCAAGGCTTGATGTTTAATCTCCCAAATTATTGGTGAATTTTACTACCGAACGGGAGCATTAAAATTAGTGAAGAACGAAAGTTAAGGCTTTCATGCACTTTTCTATATCTAATTGGGAGCTTTCCAATTCGATCTGGAAGCTTTCCAATTCGATCTGGGAGCTTTCCAATTCGATCTGGAAGGTCTCCAATTCGATGTAGAAACTTTCAGATTGCCCTCTGGAAGTTTCTATCTAAAGGATTAAACAGGTAATAATCATCGTATTATTAATCGCTATTCAGGATTTCCCCTCAAAACCCAAACTTGAGGGAATTTGATGAATAGGATTTTTGGTAGTTTTGGGGCGATGAGAAAATTGAAATGAGTTTAAACTTATAACTAAAATTATGTATCAACATTTAGGTGATCTTATAGAATTTGTTGTAATGTTCTTTGTGGGTGTAGGACTAATCTTTCAATGGAAGAAAAAGAAAAAAGAAAAGTTACTTTGGATAGGAATAGCATTAATGGCAATTAATTTTTATCTTGGAGGCAGTGCATTAAACGCCTATTTAGAAGCAAGGCAAGGTGATAAGGCAAAGCAAGAACAAAAGAAAATTGACAGAGAAAAATTACAATCGGCTGTTCGAAATGAAATAGCAGGGAAAGTTCCATTGGATAAAGATTCGATCTATACATTTGACAGCACTATTGAAGTTTTTGTGCCAAAAGGATATGTTATTAATGAACACCCTCAAGATGAAATTAGAAGCCTGATATTGTTTAATTCTATTGATTCAGGAAAATTTCAAGTTACTATTGCTAAAAGTCCCAACAAGGACAATCTCTCTTTTTTGGAATACACTGATGGGATGGAAAATTATTATAAAAAGAGCAACAAACATTGGGAGTTTACTACAAACAACTTTCTGACATGTACTTTCAAAGATTGCAAAATCCGAGAATATAAAATATTCGATAATCAAGTTTTAATCACAGAGGGCTCTATGATTTATACAAAAGCAGCAAATTACTTTTACATGATTGTGTTTGGGCATAATAACCTTAAACAAGAAAGAGCAGAGCAATTGACACAACAAATTTTTAAGAGTATTAAAATAAAACCTTAGCCGATTTTGTTTTCAAAACCTCCCCTCCACCAATTCGGTTCAATGCGTATCTTTGCAGTCTAATAAATAAATAAAAACATGAGCACTACAGAAATAAAAAATAAGCTGATTGATAAAATCAGGACTACCGAAGATCAACATCTTTTGGAAGAAATCTATCGGTTAATAGAAATCGAATCAGAAGATTTTGAACCCATGAAACTTTCATCAGATCAGAAGCAAGCAATCGCTCAAGGACAACAAGATATTAAGGAAGGGAAGTTCCTGTCTGACAAAGAAGCGAATGATGAAATAGACCAATGGCTAAAAGGATAATCTGGTCTTCGCAGGCTGTGAATGACAGAAAAAATATTCTTCAATATTGGAACGACAGGAATAAATCTAATGCTTATAGCATAAAACTAAATCGGTTATTCGTGGAAGCCGTTAAATTGATTTCAGAACATCCTAAGATTGGAAAGCCTACTGATTTCGGGAATGTCAGAGCTAAGATTGTAAGGGATTATATCCTCTTTTTTGAGGAAGAGGAAGAACAAATTTTAATCTTAGCCATTTGGGATACAAGACAGAATCCTGATAAACTAAATCTACTTTGATCCCAAAAGATTCCATAAACCAATTCGCTTCAATGCGTATCTTTGCAGTCGAATAATTTAAGAAATGAAAAGCTTAGAATTTAATACGGTAGTGAAAGGGATGATTCAAGCTCTTCTTATCACTTGTTACCGTCGTTTTTTACTGACTCCAGCACTTCGATTATCCGCACCATGGCGAGGGTATCCATCTTGCAGTAGGCGAGCAGTTGGTCGCGTGTTTCGATGATTTTAAAGAGGTCGGATTCGGTCTGGAGGCTCTCGAAAACGATGCTCGCCGTGTTGCCGTCTTTGATGATGAGTTCTTCGTATTTTAAATCGGGAACCAATGCCGGCAGGATGGCTTTTAGAGAATTGGAACCGCGCATTAAGGGTGAATAATAATCTTTTTTTGCGAACGGTACGGCGAGGTCTTTGATGCGAGCAATGCGGTCGCGGAGGGCATCGCGGAATTCGGGGAAGTCGTGGGCGAGGTCTTTCATAATTTTCTTCTCGAAGTCTTTGTTATAAACGATGATATCGCCCGGCAGGCGGGTATCTTTTAATAACCGTTCAGCAAATATCTTTCGAGGATCGGAGCCTGCTTCGGCAAGGTACTCTATGTGGCGCAACTCCCCGTCTTTCGCGGCTTTGTAATGCAATGAATATTGAAACGGAATGTGGTGATACGGGTGCGAACCTTCGTAAATCGGGACGGCAGGCATGAAGGATTCAAAGTCGAGGAAGTACAACGGGTAATGAAGGGTTTTAAGGAAGTCCGCAACGGCTTTTCGGTTGATGATGACTTCGTTTTTCTTGATCGCCTCGATTTGAATTCGGAAGACATCGGGGAGGTCAGTTTCATCAGGGATTTCTTCCATCTTAACATAGCCCTGGCGGTATAAATCGAACATCATAGCCTTCCGCATGCCGCCCATATCGAAGACAGAATTAGCGGGGATATGCTTCCAGCAAGTCCCCATGAAATCGCAGGCGTACGGGGCAAAGCAGTGCTCTCCTATCGTAATGTTTTGAGGGATTTCAGGCTTCTTCAACGTATCTTTAGAATGTAGTATCTGGGCTTGGATGTATTGATGTTTCTTTTCGGCTAATTTCTTGACAGATACACGAGTGAATAACTGCTTCAAATCAATCGCCCCATGCCGGATGTAGTCGCGATTGACATGGATAATAAAGAAATCATCGAGCATCAACCCGCTCCCATTGATTACATAATATTGCAGCGCGGCATCCATCAAATACGTCTCGCTGATGCTCAAGGAACTCTTTACTTCGTATGCGCTCCAAGCACCGTTTTCCTTTACCAGAATATCTACCGCCACCAACGTATCGTCAAAGATAAACGCCGCCTCGTAAATAATTTCCTTCCCCTCGGCAATTAATTGTTGCGTACGTTTTGCTGATTCCTCATACTTAAAAATTGATTCGGGCGTAACGTCAATTCCTCCCAGAAACAAAGTTCTGGCAAGCACCCCGACGTTAGTCCCACGGTTAAACACAGCCTGCTGACTATAACTAACGGCGTCGCGTTGCTTATAATAGTTTTTATAAAGATACAAGGACTTTTGGCATTGCACCCCCCTGACAAAAGAAGATTTAGTAAGGATATAATTAGCCATAAGGTGGAATGAGATGAAAATTTATTCGTGGAGAAAAGGCTGTTAGCTATTCTTCGCCTTTTGCTTCTCCTCGAATTCTTTGATCATCTCTTCGTCGCTTTTTCCAAGATGATCGAGCGAGAACTTCACATCTTTTGCCAGCTCGTGGTCAGGATATTTCTTCATGAATTCTTCGTACAGTTTCTTTGCCTTCTCCATCCCGTGCAATTGGTTCTCGTAAATAAATGCTTCCATGAAAAGGCAGAACGGGGCACGCTTGCTGGCAGGGAATTTATCATAGACTCTGTGGTAACAATTCACGGCTTCCATAAGGTAAGTCAAGCCGCTGGCAAGCCTTCCGGCACGGTATAGGTATTCCGGCACGCTATCATTCTTCGGGAAGCTGTCTGCGAAATTCTTGTATGCGAGGAATACCTCGTTGATCTTCTTTTTATCAGGCATCTTGCTGGTATCCTTAGCCAGATTTTTCTCCAGTTCCATCAATCGAAGTAGGGACTTCTTCTCCGGCGATTGGCACGAAGCAAGGAAACAGATAATGGCAATTGCGAACAGGTTAGTAACGGTTCTTTTCATGTTTACTGTTTAGTTTTTCTTAGTATATTTTAAAGGGAAGTTCATCCGATAATCCACCTCTACATTGCCTCTCGAAACATCGGCAAGGCGATTCTTCAGCATCCGTTTGCGGATAAAAGAAATCCTGTCGGTGAATAACATCCCATCAATGTGGTCGTATTCATGCTGGATAATTCTTGCCTTATATCCATTAAATTCTTCGGTGAACTCATTAAAATTTTCATCGAAGTAATGCAGGGTGATAACCGGCTGCCTGTATATATCTTCACGGATGGTTGGGATGCTCAAGCAGCCTTCATTGTAAGACCATTCCTCACCACTTTGCTTAATCATTTTAGCATTGATGAATATCTTTTTAAAGCCTTTCATTTCTTCGTTTCCATCCTTTGCCAAATGGTCGCCATCCACCACGAAGAGACGGATAGAAAGCCCTATCTGCGGTGCCGCCAAACCCAGCCCATGAGCTTGGTTCATGGTTTCGTACATGTTCTCTATGAGTTCGGTTAAGTTTGGATAATCTTTGGTAATTGGTTCGGCAATCTTCTTGAGAATCGGGTTGCCATAAGCTATAATCGGAAGTATCATGTGCTTGCGGGTTAAGGTTTTATGTTTAATGTTTTTTGTTCCATGTAGGATTGCAAAAGGATGGTTGCGGCAATGCTATCCACGAGGCTTTTATTCTGTCGGTCTTTCTTTTTTAATCCTGAATCAAGCATAGATTGGGTAGCCATCTTGGAGGTAAACCGTTCGTCCAATCTTTCAATAGGAATCAGCGGAAACATCTTCGTTAATTGCTTTACAAAACCATCTACCATAGGTGCCGATTCAGAGGGTTTATTCATCATGGTCTTGGGTTCGCCGACTACGATACAGGATACTTCTTCCTTTTCAAAATAATCTTTCAGGAAGGTCAATACATCCTTAGAATGCACCGTCGTCAAGCCGTTTGCAATGAGTTGCATCGGGTCGGTAACGGCTATTCCTACCCGTTTTGTTCCGTAATCTATCGCCATGATTCTTGCCATCGGGGGCGAAGATACCAAATCTACCAAAAGTTTTCTTGATTAATTTTGTTACTTTGCGACTTAAATAAAAGAGAATACTATGGAAGATTTAATTAACAGAGCATGGAACGATAAATCCTTGCTGAAGGATGCTGAAACCCTTGCGGCTATCAAAAATACCATTCAACAATTAACCGAGGGTACGCTGCGGGTGGCGGAAAACAAAGGCGATGGATGGGTGGTGAACGAATGGGTCAAGAAAGCGATCTTGCTCTACTTCCCATCGCAAAAGATTGAGACAATGGATGCCTTTCCCTTTCAATATATTGATAAAGTCCCTTTGCAAAAGGGCTTGGCGGCGCGAGAGATCAGGGTTGTTCCCGGGGCTGTTGTTCGGGTGGGGGCATACATCGGGAGGCATGTTATTTTGATGCCTTCGTTCGTCAATATAGGCGCGTATGTAGATGAAGGAACGATGGTGGATACTTGGGCAACCGTAGGTTCTGGGGCACAGATTGGCAAGCATGTTCATTTGAGTGGGGGCGTAGGAATTGGGGGTGTTCTCGAACCGGTTCAGGCGGCTCCGGTGATCATCGAAGATGGATGTTTTATCGGCAGCCGATGCATCGTAGTGGAAGGTGTTCGGGTGGAGAAGGAAGCGGTGTTGGGGGCGAATGTCGTCCTCACGATGTCCACCAAAATAATTGATATTACCGGTACCGAACCCATCGAATACAAAGGCTTTATCCCGCCCCGATCGGTCGTTATTCCCGGCTCCTTCACCAAGCATTATCCCGCAGGAGATTACCAAGTGCCCTGCGCTTTGATTATTGGAAAACGGAAAGAATCAACCGATAAAAAGACCTCCCTGAATGATGCTTTGCGGGAGTTTAATGTGGCGGGATAAGACTCGCATAGAAGATACTTTGTTTTATTTTAATCTTCTTCATCCTTTTATTGTTGCACCGCAAGGGCGGATGCAATCATAAAAGGAGGATTATAGAAACATCTAAAATTAGCTCCCCTCCTGTCGGGAGAAAGATCTTTCGGGTATTTAGAACAAAACAATTCGAATAAACTATTCTCTTCCCGACCCCTCCTTTTCTTCCATCCTCCAAAATCGTCCCGTTTTAGCTGGTAAATTTTCTCTTTTCGCGGTCAGATTTTTCTTGGAGAGGATGAATTTAATCGCTATTTACTTATTAAATTCCACAAAACAGTCCAATTCTTCGCTTGTGCAAATGGAAATTTCTTTTGTACAAATAGAAATTCCATTTGCTCTAAGTATAATTCCATTTGAGCAAATGGTCCAGCCATTTGAGCAAATGTAATTTCCATTTGTGCAAATGGAAATTACATTTGTGCAAAAGAAATT
>CAIMUP010000135.1 GCA_903844645.1 uncultured Bacteroidota bacterium | reverse complement strand
GGCTCTTCTAAAGCTCTCTTCACGATAGCTACGCCTGTAGTTTCGTCAGCGTTTTCGCCTTCTAATTTATCAATCGCAGAGATGGCACGGATGTATGCAACACCTCCTCCTGGTACGATGCCTTCTTCAACGGCAGCGCGGGTAGCATGCAATGCATCATCAACACGATCTTTCTTTTCTTTCATCTCCACTTCGGTAGCAGCACCGATGTAAAGAACGGCAACTCCGCCAGCTAATTTAGCGAGACGTTCCTGCATTTTTTCTTTATCATAATCAGAAGTTGTGTTCTCGATTTGAGACTTGATTTGATTAACACGAGAAACGATTTCAGACTTCTTACCACCACCATTTACGATAGTCGTATTGTCTTTGTCAATCGTGATTTTATCCGCTTTTCCTAACATCGAAAGTTCTGCGTTTTCTAATTTGTAACCTCTTTCTTCAGAGATAACAGTTGCGCCGGTAAGGATAGCGATATCCTCCAACATAGCCTTTCTTCTGTCGCCAAAACCAGGAGCCTTAACAGCAGCGATTTTCAGGGTGCCTCTCAATTTATTAACCACCAAAGTTGAAAGCGCATCGCCATCCAAATCTTCAGCAATAATCAATAAAGGACGACCTGTCTGAACTTGCTTTTCAACGATTGGCAAGAATTCTTTCATCGAAGAAATCTTCTTGTCATAAATCAAGATTTGAGGATTCTCCAACACCACATTCATCTTCTCAACATCGGTAATGAAATAAGGAGAAATATATCCCCTGTCGAACTGCATTCCTTCAACCACTTCAACAGTAGTATCAGTACCTTTAGCTTCTTCAACAGTGATAACACCTTCTTTCTTTACCTTCGCCATCGCTTCAGCAATCAGCTTGCCGATTTCAGGATCATTGTTAGCAGAAATAGTAGCAACTTGCTCTATTTGTTTGTTGTCGTTGCCGACAGATTTAGATTGTTTTTTCAAATTTTCAACAACCTTTGCAACCGCTTTGTCAATCCCTCTCTTCAAGTCCATAGGGTTAGCACCGGCAGCAACATTCTTCAAACCGGCAGTAACAATTGCCTGCGCCAATACGGTAGCAGTAGTCGTTCCATCACCAGCAATATCAGCGGTTTTAGAAGCTACTTCCTTCAACATCTGCGCTCCCATGTTCTCAATCGGATGAGGGAGTTCAATTTCTTTAGCAACAGTAACACCATCCTTTGTAATACTTGGTGCACCATACTTCTTGTCAATAATAACATTACGTCCCTTAGGACCTAAGGTTACTTTCACTGCATTAGCCAATGCATCAACGCCTCTCTTCAGGGCATCGCGAGCTTCGAGATTAAATTTAATTTCTTTTGCCATTTTTTTAATTATTTATTTGTTTAATTTAGATTAAAGAACTGCGAAAATATCAGCTTCGCGCATGATAAGGTACTCCTTACCATCAACGGTAATTTCAGTGCCCGCGTACTTGCCATAAAGGACAGTATCACCGGCTTTAACCGTTGGTTTGTTACCCTTGTCATCTGCCGCACTGGTCGAGATAACTTTACCTTTCATAGGTTTTTCCTTAGCGGTGTCAGGAATGATAATTCCGCTGGCAGTCTTAGTTTCAGCCTCATTAGGTTCCACCAAAACCCTGTTTTGCGTTCCCGCAATCGGTGTAATTTTTAATTTACTCATGTTACTTTATTTATTAATTGTTATTATAATTTATTAATTCGTGAACCCGCCCTTAGCACATATTGTGCCAATAGGTTTTTATGATGTTAGTCGGACAATTTTTCATTTTCGAATCTATAAAAATGACAAAGATGCCACAGTTTATGTGACATCCGTGCCATGATGTATTTCTTTAAACGAAATTTATTTCCCAGCAGGTGCGGGAGTCGGTTGCTGTTGAGGAGTTGGTGCAGTACCGCCTGTCTCCTTCGCTTTTCTTTCCGCTGCCGACGATTCTCTTTCCGCATTTTTTACAGTAGGGCGAGAAAAGTTGGTGGCGATACATAAAACCATTAATCCGATGGCAAGATACCAGGTAGCTTTTTCGAGGAAGTCGGCGGTTTTGCGAACGCCCATTACTTGGCTGCCGCCAGAAAATCCGGAGGCTAATCCGCCGCCCTTTGAGTTTTGAACCAATACCGCAAGGATCAGCAGTATGCAGACGATGAAGATGATGATTGTTAAGAATGTGTACATATTATTTATTTATTAAGTCGTTAATTTCTTTTATTCGGGCTGCAAAGTAAACACTTTTTTGGGGATATTTCAAAGATAATCTTTCAAACATGCTTTTAGCCCTCCCATAATTCCCCTGGTCGAAGTAAATTTTCGCCAGCGTTTCGGAGCATAAATCATCGTTCTCGATAATGCTCAACTTCGCCATGTTGACGGGCGAATAGAACTCTTTCTTAGGCGGAGGAATCACCGGATTCGTCTTCATAAAATTCTCAATAATCCCCTCTTGAACCCCCTTTTTATTCCCCTCAAATATTTCTTCCTTTTCAACTTCTGCCCCCTCAATTTCCTTCTTTTTCGGGATATTTCCCCCGTTATTAACCTCCTTCAGCCATCCTAAAAAAGTATATTTAGGGGCTTCAGCAACGACAATTTCCGCTTCCTTTTCTGCATCCAAAACAGCGTCCGCGATATTCTCCAAAACAACCACCGCCTCCGACTCCTTATATATAGGAGTATTATTTTCCAAAACTTCCACCACCTCCTCCTGCATCGTTTCCTCCTCCGTTTTATTATCCAAAACAGGCACAATTTCCACCCTTTCCTCCTCCATTTTCTCCCCCAAAGCCCCATTATTAATAAACTCATGCAACCGATTTCTATCCGAAAAGTAGCTCGCGGTAACCTTTAATTGGGAATCAAAATAAAAGTTCTTCTGCTCATGCAAAGCCTTCGTGAGCAGCAGCCGCGCCGTCTGAAAATACGGAAAAGCATTCACCAAATCGGTCAGCAAGGACACACTTTCCTTGTCCAACAATTCGGGATGCTCCACATATTTATAAAACTCGTCCTTCTGCATGTTCGTTTGATTTCCGTTGCAAATTAACTAATAATATCGGGAATCGGGTTTTATACTCAAAATGACATTTGGAGGCATTTCTATTTAGAATTAGTTTCAAGACACCACATTTCGAGGTATTTCTACTTTCAGGTTGCTTCAAGACTCAACATTTGGAGCATCCGCTAAGTAGAAGTTGCTCCAAAACTCGACATTTGGAGCATCCGCTAAGTAGAAAATACTCCAAGACTCGACATTTGGAGCATCCGCTAAGTAGAAATTGCTCCAAAACACGACATTTGCTGCAATCTGAAAGTAGCTTTTATTTTTAAAGAAATTGACTACAACAATTTTCAAATTTAGCCAATTTCCAATTGCCAAATCTTCATAAAAAATCATATCTCATCCTCAATAATCTACCAAATCTGCACAAGCATTCCCCCAAGCCTCCCATAAATTCCATAATATTGCCCTACCAAAATAACCGCAAATTGCAACCAAATAAAAGAAATAAAATCATCGGGTTTTGCATCAAAACCACCATCGTCATCCTCGCGATACTCTTCATCTATAAAAAGGTATTCGACAAAGAACACCTCGAAGATTATATCGCCAGTTACCGTTTAATCATCACCAACGGACAGTCCCTACCCATCCTATTAGTAGTAGTTATCTTAATGCTATTTAATTGGAGTTTAGAGTCCTGGAAGTGGAAAATGATGATCCAAAAGATAGAAACGATTTCCTTCCTCAAGGCGATAGAAGCCGTATGTACGGGCATCACCGTCAGCTTTTTCACCCCCAACCGAGTCTGCGAATTCGCAGGCAGAGTATTTTATCTCACCAAAGCCGACCGCATCAAAGCATCCTTGATAGCAGTCATTGGCAGCTTCGGACAAACTATCGTAACAATAGTATTTGGAGGCATCGCATCTCTAATTTACTGCCGCGAAATCCTGAAGTTAGACACCTTTCTTTTTTATGGGATAGCCTCCATCGCCACTGTTGTCATGGCTTTGCTGATACTGTTTTATTTTAATACCCCCATGCTCACCATCCTCTCGGACCGTGTTTCATTCCTGAAAAGATTCCACAAATACACCGAAGTCTTCACCTATTTTTCCACCAAAGAGTTGCTAAAAGTATTTGTTTTATGCGTGCTTCGCTTCCTTGTTTTCACCACGCAATATTATTTATTATTCATTCTCGCCGATGTCCACTTGTCATACATAGAGGGCTTTATGATGATCGCGATGGTGTTCTTCACCGTAACCGTGGTGCCTACCATTGCGCTAACAGAGATAGGAGTTCGCAGTGCTTCAGCCACGTATTTTATCGGCATGATCTCTTCCAATCACTTCGGGATATTGTTTGCGAGCTTCACGCTCTGGTTCATCAATCTTGTGATACCATCAGTGTTTGGGGCCATCTTTGTTTTTAATTTCAGGTTATTCAGAACGAAATAAAGCATGGAAATACTTCTACTTACCCAATGGATTTTATGTTTTATCACCACCATTTATGTAGTGCTGATAACCATTTATTATATTTCGTGGATGCGGCTGCCTTTCTTTATCTACAAGGCTTCTGATGTGTACTCTACAAAAGTTTCTGTCATTATTCCTGCCAGAAATGAGGAAGAAAATATCGCCAATTGCATTCAGGATTTAATGAAACAAACCTTCCCGAAGCAGTTGATGGAGATATTAATTATTGATGATGCCTCCACAGATAATACTGTTGCCATTGCTAAAGAAATTATTCACCAACATCCCGAATTTAACATCAAGATTATCTCATTAAATAACTTGCCTTCGATGAATGCTAACAAGAAAAATGCGATTGCAATAGGTATCCGCAATGCCACGGGATCATTGATGGTTAATACAGATGCTGATTGCAGATATAGCATGAAATGGATCGAAACGATGGTCGGTTATTATGAGAAAAACAATGCCAAATTCATCTCCGCACCAGTATGCTTTATGAGTGATTATTCCTTCTTCGAAAAGATGCAGACATTGGAGTTTATGAGTTTGATAGGGATTGGTGCGGCGGCAATCAATACGGGCATTCCGATGATGTGCAACGGTGCTAACATCGCCTTTGAGAGGGCTGCTTACATGGAGGTAAATGGCGACATTAATTCCGAAGGGATTGCCTCTGGCGATGACATCTTTTTGATGTTGAAAATAGCCGATAAATACCCACAAGGAATTCATTTCATCAAGTCGCTAGATGCCACTGTTTATACCTACGCGAAGAAGACGATCAACGAGTTCTATATGCAGCGAAAACGCTGGGCTTCTAAGGGAATGAAGTATACTAATATCCCCATAACAGCCGTCGCGATGATTACTTATTTTGCTAACCTTGCATGGTTGTTGAATCTTATTCTTTGCATCTTTTATCCTACTATGATCCCTGTATTTATCATCCTTACCCTTGCCTGTATGTGTGTCGAAATACCCTTTCTATATGCCCTCGCAGCGTTTTTCAACAGGCGGAAGTTGATTATGATTTACCTCCCGACTTTTATCTTCAATATCTTCTACGTTATCATTATCGGAGCGATGGGTTCGATAGGAAAATATGCTTGGAAGGGAAGAATTGTTAAGTAAATGATGATGATGAAAACCTCCCGCACCCCATCGCAAATTGCTCGTATGAAATTCATGAAGAATACCCCTGCCATTGGCGGATTAATCTTCATTATTTTCGCTGTTATCGTCGCGATATTGGGGTATCTTATCATACCCGATAAGACGCCGAATGCAAACGAGATGTCGTTGCAGTTAAACATGCTGCATCCGATGACGTCGGTAACTGTTTTGAAGTTAAAAAAAGACAATGTCATCGCACCGCAAAGCCTTATCAGCACGATGATTGGGGGCACGATGAATCCTTATATTGTGATCCCCATAAACTCTTATGTTATCCATAATGACACGCTGATAATAGACCAATTTACGGGCTTAAACAACGGCAAAAAGATCATTCGCACCATCCCCTTCAGCGATATTATCCCGACAGAATCCAAAGCCTTTTCATCCCAAGGAAAAGAGACCGAAATCGTCAGCCATTTCATCTCGAAAAAGACCTTTATCTTAGGCACCGACGAGTTCGGTAGAGACTTATTCTCTCGCATGATATTAGGCACCCGAATATCCTTATTTATCGGCTTGATAGCGGTACTTATTTCATTAATAATAGGTATCGCGATGGGCGCAATGGCGGGCTTCTTCCACGGTAAGGCAGATGCCGTGGTGATGTGGATTACGAACATCATTTGGTCTATCCCGACCTTGTTATTAGTCATCGCGATCAACATGGTTTTAGGCAAGGGCGTGTGGCAAGTATTTGTTGCGGTCGGGTTCAGCATGTGGGTGGATGTGGCGAGGCTTGTTCGGGGGCAGATATTCATCGTGAGAGAGTTGGAATTCATTGAAGCGGGGCGGGCTTTGGGCTTCCGAAACTTCCGCATCATTACGCGCCATGTGTTACCCAATATTATGGGTCCGGTAATCGTCATTACGGCAGCCAATTTCTCTTCGGCAATCCTCCTCGAAGCAGGGTTGAGTTTCCTCGGGATGGGAGTGCCGCCACCCATGCCTTCGTGGGGCGCGATGATCAAAGAATATTACGGATACATCATCTTTGGCGAGGGCTACTTGTCCCTGATTCCGGGCATCGCCATCATTTTATTAGTCCTTGCATTAAACTTTGTGGGCAATGGTATGCGGGATGCAGTGGAGAGGAATTAAATAGTAATTTTCGTCATCATGTTCCTCGTGTTGCAGCTCCGCCAAAGCGGAAGCTATCACACGAGGATGATTAATTAAATACTAATTTTGATCATTGGTATGCGGACTATTTTATTCGTTATGATGTTCCTCGTGTGATAGCTCCCGCTTTGGCGGGGCTGCAACACGAGGAACATAGATATAATACAAATTTCGATGGTTGATACCATTATTACCGAATTAATTATGTGTATCTTTGCCGGCATGAGATTAATGGTGAATGGGATGGTGATAAAGGTTAGATTTTAATGGGATATTATAGAAAATATATACCTTGTCGAAGTAAGGAGGTTGCTACTGCCATCGGGGATGCAGGTGATTGTGATCAATATGTATATGCTCGTGATCAATACCTACATGAAAGTGATCAAGATGTACATGAAAGTGAATAGCATGTACATGACGATGATAAATCATATATGATTAGAGGCAGTTATGTACCTGTAAGTGAAAAAAAACTATCCTGCTTGCGATAAATACGATCATATTTTTGGCAAGCATGATAGTTTTTTTCATTTGGCGGATAGTTTTTTTCATTTGCATGATGATTTCTTTCGTTTGCGTGATGGTTTTTCTCATTTGCATGATGGTGGATGTCTGCAATCATATATGATTTGTCTTTATCATGATGGTTTGAGGTTTATTCAGGATGTTTTTAGTCCTTTGGAAGTTCTTATTCATCATCCGAAAGCCCTTATTCATCAGGGTTTCGGTGTTCTGCCTCGCCTGAATCATCATTTAATGAATAGATCAGTATAAGATGGCTAATATTCTGAAAAGTGTTTTGGCGAAGCGGATGATTTTTACCCGTATCAACGTCCCGATCAAGATTAATACTTACATTTTTGCTTGCATCAGGATCGGTTCAGAGTCTTACTTGTACTGCAATCCGTACATCACCACCACTTTTTATATCGAAGGTATGGCGGCTGCCAATGCACTGAAGACGGCGATCTCGAAGTATAACTTAAACCCCACCAAAAAGAACCTGAAGATTATAAAAAGTAAAATCGTGAAGGTGAAAATATGGTTGAATAGCTATGCTGACAAGGTGGAAGTGATCGCCAATGATGATGCCAACAGAGATACGCCGGCAGAGGCTTCGATTAACATAGCGCATTCGTTTCTTACGAGCCGGAAGCTGTTGAAAAACAGGAAAGGAAAGGCACCCAAGCCTAAGTTGAGTTGGAAGCGGAGCAAAGGTGATGGTATTATTGTGGAAATAATCAACGGCAAGACTTATAACCCCATGCAGACGCACTTTATTTTGGTCGAATCATCTATGAATGCCACCGGTACTATCGCGGATGGCGAGGTCATCATCGAGCAAAAACAAATGGGGCAGATAATCTTCAAATCGGCTAATGCAAAGGGGAGATTTACGCACTTTAAAAGGATTAGAAGTGGCGTGAAGTTCGATATTTATGCCTACTCTCAAAACGGTAACAATAATTGCAGCGAATTATCGAACAAACTGACGCTGAATACCTAATTAATAAGGGTCGGGATCACCTTATTTCTTGGGAATATGGCATCAATTTTTAGGGGCTGTTAGAGCTTGTTTTATTTCATCAATCATTGCCGGGTCTATATCATAACCAAGGCGTTTGGCGGTGTACATATCGTCTAACGATTGCTGATATTTCTTCAGATTA
Source organism: uncultured Bacteroidota bacterium (assembly GCA_903844645.1). Taxonomy (GTDB): domain Bacteria; phylum Bacteroidota; class Bacteroidia; order AKYH767-A; family JABDAW01; genus JABDAW01. Next base: position 13,006 of record CAIMUP010000135.1, on the reverse strand, counting down.
AAGTACACCTGTGCTCGGTTGTAATATGCCTCCCGATAATTTCCATCTATCGCAATCGCCTTCGTGTTATCGGCAAGCGCGGCATCATAATTCTTCAGCTTGAAATAAGCAATCCCTCGGAAGAAAAACGTATTCGGAATCGGGGCGATATTATTCAATTCTATCAGATGAGAATAATCATTCACCGCATCCTGAAACCTTCCCGCTTTAAGGTATGCAAAGGCACGGCTTTGATACAACTTTTCGCTTTGCGGGAATTGCATTCCGGCATTTTGATAATGCTTCAAAACCCTTTGCCAGTCCGTGAATGCACTATCATACCTTTCCATCTGGGAATAACATAAACCGCGATTCAGATAGACAGAATAATCGGCAGTATCAAGCTGAATCGCCTTGGAATAGTCCACCAGAGCGAGCATATATTGTTCCTTCGCAGAATACACATTAGCACGGTCAATGAAAAGCTGTGCATCGTCTGGATTCAGGCGAATCGCTTGGTTGAAATCGTCAAAAGCCTTATCGAAATCGTTCTTTCCAGCATTGATATCATACATACTTTTATTGGTAAGATAAGCTCCTCGATTCTTATGCGCCTCGGCATTGTCGGGATACTGATTCAAGACATCCGTCCAGAGTGTTTCGCTGTTATTCCACACCTTGCAACGGGCATTCGAGAGGTAACAAAAAGTAATGCCTACAACAATAAAAACGAAGGCAATATACTTGCCATAAAGATACTTAGGATGATGATAAATCTTGCTATAAACAATGCCCGCAAGGTAGAACAATCCGATATATGATATATAGCTGTAACGCTCTGCTATCAAGGCTTTCCCAACTGTGATGAATTGTAAGACAAGAACGATATTAATCACAAAAAAGAGGACTCCAAATACGACATCTCGTGAGTATTTCAATGATTTATAAACACCAAAAACGATGGCGAGAACAACAATCGGCGCAAGATAAAAGCCCCATGAAAGATTCAATATATTTCCCCTCCCGATAGGGTAAGGATGCAGCGCGGAAAGGTTAAAAGGAGCGATAAACTTAACCAAATAAGCCACTAAAGAATAAGAACCTATGAGCATCCTGTTAAACAGGGAGAAACTTGCTACATCCCTTGCAGCATCAGGTATTTGAGCCTTGTAAGTTACTATAGAAAGTATGATGGAAACGATAAGGAACGGGAGCTTCTCCACTAAACTTCTCATCGTTGTTTTGCGACTTGTATAATAGTCTAATAAAATCAGGATAAAGACAAAGATTAATGCCGCAGGCTTAGCCAAAACAGCAAGAATGAAGAGGAAAAAGGTGAAGATGTATAGTAATAACCTTGGATAGTTTAACTCTCTTTCGCCAATGTATTTGAAGTAAGTGATTAAGCCACCTAAAAAGAAGAAGCTGTATAACACATCCTTCAATTCCGATACCCACGCGACGGATTCTACATGCATCGGATGAATACCGAATAACATCGCGGCAATAAAGGCTACCTCTATCTTTTTATTGCTTAAAAAATAGATAAAAAAGAATACTAAAAGGACATTAAACAAGTGGAATAAAAGATTAACCTGATGATACATTTCCGGATTGGTTGAAATACCCTGAATGACTGATGAATGGTGGTTCTCGAAGGCATACACCATCATCGTTATAGGATGATAGTTATTAAAAAAGATGTTGTTGAAATAATACTTTGCGCATTCCATGTAAGGCTTGGCAAGCATGGTATTATTTATCACATACCGATCGTCGTCCCAGTTAGTGAAATTGTTATTAAGCGAAGGAAAGAAGACGATAAAGGTAGTAATTACGAGGGCAATTAGAAGCAACCACCTGGAATTGGTATTGGATGAAGAAGCCTTCTTCTTAACATCGTGAGATGGCGATGGTTTCTTCGTCAATTTACTCACTGAAATGGGGTATTAAAGCTGCTTTTTTAGTTGCTCGATGAAAGAAGGATCTATCTTGTATCCCATACTTAATGCTTTCTGAAAATCATCTATGGCATTCCTTATCTTCTTCATACTAACATACGTCTGCCCACGATTGTAGTAAGCCTCTTTATAATCAGGTTTCATCCTTATGGCATTGGTGTTATCATCAATCGCCAAATCGTAATTCCCTAAGCGATAATTAGCAAACCCTCTAAAGAAATACATATTCGGATCCATCTGAATGCCCATGTCATTTAAAGCCTTATAATCACCTATCGCTTCCTTGAATTTGTTTGCTTTTAAATAAGCATAAGCACGGTTCTGATAGAGTTTAATTTCAGGACCATGGGTTCTCAAAACCCTCTCCCAGTCAGCAAATGCGCTATCATATTTCTCCATAATAGAATAAGTGATACCCCTATTAAGATATACATTAAAGTCCGATGAATCCAACTCTATAGACTTAGAATAATCGGCTAAAGAAAGATCATATTTACCACGCAATGCGTAGATATTTCCACGGTTAGAGTATATTTTGGGATCGCCTTGCTTCATTTGAATAGCAATATTAAAGTCATTGAAAGCACGGTCAAAATCATTAGGCTTAGGATTTAAATCATATTTATTAATCTCAACCAGATAGCCACCTCTATTCTTATATCCTTCACCATCATCAGGGAATTGTTGGATTTCATTTGACCATAATATATCACAATTAAACCACATCTTGCATCGTTCCGATGAAAGATATGAACATGATACCGTCATGATAAGAAAAATTGCTATTGCCAATGTTTTATATGCTGCAAACTTAGCATCCTTATTCCTATAGATGAAACTAAAACCCATGGCAATAATAAAAAACAATCCGATGTATGGAATATAAGTATAGCGTTCAGAAATAAGCGCAATACCAACAGACATAAACTGTAATACCAACACAATATTTGCTAAATAAAATAGGAATCCAAAGGCTATTATTCGTGTATATTTATAGCTCCAATATACCAATGCTAAAATCATCAAAGCAAGAGCTGGCATGGCATAGAATATATATGGCAAGGGGGTTCCTATAAGATGTGGGTAAGGATAAAGGCAAGATAGATTGATGGGTAAAATTAATTTGTAAATATAGGTTACCATAGAATAAGAAGCAAACATAAATCGTTGGAAAATGGTAAATACTTCAAACTTCGCGATGGCAGTTCCTTGTTGTGCTTTGATTGTTAAGATTCCTAATCCGAGAGAAAGTAAAAAGAAAGGTATTTTTTCGATAAATACCCACTTATCTATTTTGCGTTTGGTGTAAAAATCTATTAAGATGATTGCAAGAGAGAAAGTAGTAGCTGCGGGCTTCGAGAAACCAGATAGGATGAAAAATATAAAAGCCAGAAGTATATAAACAATGTTCTTTTTCGGAACTCCTTTGATATACTTATAGTAACAAATCAAACCGAAAATAAAAAAGAAGGCATACTCCACATCTTTTAATTCTGCTATCCAGGCAACCGATTCCACACGCAAGGGATGGATGCCAAAAAGCACAGCTACAATAGTGGCAACTTCTATTTTTTTATCACTTAATAAATAAATAAACCAAAATACTAAAGCTACATTCATCAGATGAAAGATTAGGCTCACCTCGTGGTAAGGCGCAGGATTGAACTTCTGGGCATTCCAAATAAGCGTATAGGTAATCTGTGGGAACGGGAAATAATTACTGCCATAAAAGTGAGTAAAGAAATACTTGGCAGAAATATTAAATGGCTTTTGCATCATTAGGTTATCCATCAAATATACGTTATCATCCCAATTGGTAATTTGATTTTTAAGGGCTGGTAAAAAGGTGATATAGGTCAAGATCAAAATTATCCCGAGTAAAACATACTTCAACCAACTTTGTTCTTTTGGTAAAATATTTTTGGAGGATTGCTTTCTCTTTGTTTCTGCCTGTTTTTGGCTACTTTTTGGTATTGGTTTTTTACTCATATTATTATTTTATTATATAAAATCATTCGATAATTTACAGTCAAAATTAACATCTTCAGACAAAACATCATATTATATCTTCTTGAAAGTAAATTCGACAGTGGCTCCTTTTTTAAACATACTTGCTATCAAATCGGTTCCCATAAAAAAGGGTAAGGTAGCAAGGAAAAACAATTTTTGAAGTTGAAGATTAAGACTGGAATAATCCTTGGCATATTCCGTATTTCCTTTAAGTGCTTCATATAATACTTCGCGCTTTTTAGTGAAACAATTTAGGATACTTTGCACCATCCCATAAGGATTTTGTTCAGTGATAAAATGTTTCTGATGTATTAGTTCAAAACCGTATTCCTTCAATAAATTATTGAGATCGGTTGGGGTAAAAAATAGGAGATGGCGGGGAGGATCAAGGTGAAGCCACTTACCTTTAAATATGCGGCTTTGAAAACTATCGATGTTCGGAATACTTATCATTAGGATGCCATCTTTTTTAATAATTCCGGAGAGTAATTGCAATGTTTCTTTAGGCTCGGTGAGATGCTCGAAGACATGAAATAGACATACCGCATCCAGACTATTTTCATTAAAATCATCTTTGCTTAATGCGCCTATCTTCAACTTTATTTCTTTTATCCGTGCAGCTCTTTTTGCAGAGTTTCCTTCCATTTCGATGCCAAAAAGTTCATAGCTCTTAATCCTAAGAAGTGATTGCAAAAATTTCCCGTTGCCGCAGCCTATGTCTAAAACTTTAGCTCCGGTAGGTAAATATTTACTCAACCGCTTTGCCCGGTTATTCCTGAAATAACTGATGAATTTCTCTACCAACCCTTCAAACTTCTCATCCTTTTTTCCATAATAAGAATCATCGTAAGCCTTTGCCAGAAGCTCATTGGAGGGGCGGGGCGAAAGGAAAAATGCCTTACATAAGTTACAATGATTTATGGTGAAATCATTCCCAAAAACATCCGATGCTGGATATAAAATCCGGCTGTCATCTGCTTTGCAATATCCGCAACTATGGTTTTGATTATTCATGCTGCAAAGAAAGAAAAAAAAATAGCTAATTAAAAACATGAAGAGGATAAACTCCATTTCTCAACATTTTTGTAGTTTGGCATCCATGAATAAAAGTTCGATTCTGATTATTTTATTTTTCCTTGTTTCGGGGGCGATTATTGCCCAAAGGGATACCACGAAAATGGTTTTTGATTCTACCGATGTGGAGCAACTTTTTTTGAGCAAATGTTTTTATTATACCCACAAACTGGGCTTTTCGGTGGATACTATTACCAATGAAAAGGTCTATCAAACGGCTTGCAATTGGTTGCGAACTCCTTATCGCTGGGGCGGGAGGTCGAGGAAGGGAATTGACTGTTCTGATTTTGCTTCCGTCATTTACGATAGCTGTTATAATATCTGTATTTCGGGCGATTGCAGCGGTATTTACCACGATGTTTTGCCGATTAAAAAGACCGAATTGAGGGAGGGCGATTTGGTTTTCTTCAAGATTTGGGGCAATGCCCTTTCCCATGTCGGGGTTTATTTGGGCAAAAACAAATTCGTCCATGCCAGCTCCGCCAAGGGCGTTGTCGTCAGCGATTTGGATGAGCCTTATTATAAGAAATATTTCTTCGGGGCAGGGCGGCACAAGTGTTTTTGAAGCTGTTTTAAACTGTTTTCCAAAAATCTGAATAGGTTTGGCGAAAAGATGAATACGTTTTACAAAAAGATGAATACGTTTTGCGAAAAGATGAATACGTTTTACAAAAAGATGAATACGTTTGGCGAAAAGATGAATACGTTTTCCAAAAAGATGAATACATTTTCCAAAAAGATGAATACGTTTTACAAAAAGATGAATACATTTGGCGAAAAGATGAATACGTTTTCCAAAAAGATGAATACATTTTCCAAAAAGATGAATACGTTTTCCAAAAAGATGAATACGTTTGATTGCTTTTGGCTTAAAACCAACTCATCAACCAAAATATTGAGTTTGTCAGACCCAAGACAACCTTTATTGGTTAAATAAAAGTTTTAAACGAGATTTTAAACTTGTGTAACATCTTTTCCTTCCTTAAAAACGGGTAAATCGAGATTATTCCAAATATCCCAACTTTTTTCGGCTTGGTAATGCAACATTTTTAAGCCATTCGTAACCACCGCTCCGGCTTCTTTTCCCTTTTTCATGAATAAAGTATCGTTCGGATTATACACCAAATCGAACAATAAATGCTTCGGAGTAAACACGTGGTACGGAATCGGAGGGTAGGTCTTAGGATGCGGATGCATCCCTAACGGGGAGGCATTGACGACGATGGAAACCTTATTGAAATCGTCTTCGGTGAAGTCTTTGATATTAAAATAGAAGTCGTTTTTAGGATTTCGGGAGATAAATGTCCTCTCAATTCCGAGCTTTTTAAAGATATATCCTACCGCCTTCGCTGCGCCGCCAGTACCAATTATCAAAGCATCTTTATGATACGATTTCAGGAACGGCAACAAAGCCTTCTCGAAGCCATAAGCATCGGTATTATAACCCACCAGCCTGAAGTTATCCTTCCGCATCGCGGAACGATGACCGGCATGGGTATTTTTGTATATTTTAATGGTATTTACCGAGCCGATATTGCTCGCGGCAGGATCCAAATCATCCATATAAGGTAGCACGGCGACCTTGTAAGGCAGCGTAACATTCAAGCCGACCAGGTCGGGGAATTCATTCAACAATTCTGGTAATTCGCCAAGGTCTTTCATAGGGAATGTCTTGTATTTGCAATCCATAATACCCATTTTTTTGAATTTCTGGGTGAAATACTTTTCCGAGAAGGAATGCCCGAGGGGGTCGCCGATTAGTCCGTAAATTTTCATTCTATAATTATTTAGTTTTTGTTGTTTAAAATCTTTTTAATCCTGTTTATTCCTCCTCAAATACCCGATGACGATCGGGAGAATGGATAGCAACACAATCGCGATCGCCACCAAATCCACATGGTCGCGGATGAATTGGATATTACCCAAGGTGTATCCCGCAAAGGTCATGGAACAAATCCACAAGGCACCGCCTAGTAAATCATAAGGGAGGAAGGTAGTATACCGCATCTCGGCAATGCCTGCCACGAATGGCGAAAAAGTCCTGACGATAGGAACAAAACGAGCCATGATAATTGTTTTTGGTCCGTGTTTCGCGAAGAAGGCGTGTGTCTTTTTCAGGTAATCTTGTTTGATGATGTATCTTCCTTTTATCTGATGTTTCACCACCCGCAAGCCTATCTTCTTCCCGATAAAATAATTCAGGTTATCGCCTAATACTGCTGCAATAAATAATAAGCCGATGACTTCCCCGATATTCAAAAGTCCTTTGCCGGCTACGATGCCTGCCATAAATAAAAGTGAATCGCCGGGCAGGATAGGAAACACTACCAAACCCGTTTCGATGAAGATAATCATGAAAAGGATAAAGTAAAACGTGCCTTGATAGGTCTGAATAATCCAATCGAGGTCGGAGTGGATGATATGTTTGAATAATTCCATCATAGTTTAAGATTATATTACGTCCAACGTCGGGTCAATATCTTTTTTATACGCCAGAATGCCGCCCTTGAGGTTATACAAATTATTAAACCCAAATTTGGTTTCTAATTGTCCGATGGCTATGCCGCTCCTGCCGCCGGCTTTGCAATGAATCACTACTTTTTTATCCTTAGAAATCCTTGAGGCTTCGTCGAGAATGGTGGAAAGAGGAATCAGTTCGCCACCGAGGTTGGCACTCTCGAATTCATAATCTTCGCGGACATCTATCAACTGAAAATCTTCTTTGGCATCCATCATGCCCTTCAATTCTTGTACGGTTACTTCTTTCATAGTTATTTAATTTATTGGTTGTTGCATCTTTTCGGGGAGGAATTGGAAAAACGTATCGCTGCGAAGCCCGAGCCGCAAAGTTTCTAATGGAATGACATCGGTCGGGGCGATATTTCCGAGGTTCACATTGGCTCCGAGGAGCTTGATGAAATGGGCTTGTTGTGGTTTTTGCGGCGTTTCCCAAATAACTTTGGTGGCATCCACCTTTTGCAGAATTTTATTGATCAGCATCACCTTGGTTTTGCCGTTGGGGCGAAAAATGCCGACTGTTCCGGTCTCTCTCGCTTCGGCAATAATTTTCCAGGAACCGGCATTCAATTCGGCATTAATCATGTCTATCCAAACGGTGGGGTGGATGATAATTCCCTCGTCTTTTGAGCCTACTTCTGATATAACGGTAACATATTTCGCCAGCTTTTTGATGTAATTAATCTTCGTTTTGTGATCAATTAAAATCGAGCCATCGGAAATTTCGGCGTGGTGGAGTTTATATTTTTCCATTAATCGGACGTAATCCTCGAATTGATTTCTCACAATAAAAGCCTCCAGCAAAGTGCCGCCAAAATAGACCGGAATGCCGGCTTCGCGATACAAGTTCAGCTTGGTTTCAAGGTTCGGCGTAACGTAGGCGGTGCCGAATCCGAGCTTCACAATATCGACATATTCTCCGCTAACAGCGACAAAATCTTCCGTTTCCCGAATACTCAAACCCTTATCCATGACCATCGTGATACCGTCTTGCCGAGGCTTCGGGGTGCGATTCGGAATATTGTTTAATTGGAAATTCATCATCATTATTGAGGCGGCAAAGATACTATTAATTGGTTTAATTACGGAAAAGGGACTTAAAATACCTGTCTGCAATGCTCTTATGCGGGTCTGCAATGCTCTTATGCAGGTCTGCAAAGCTCTTATGCAGGTCTGCATAGCTCCAAAACATGTCGTCATAGCTCTTATGACGTTCGTCATAGCTCCAAAACATCTATGTTTTGCTCTTAAACATCTATGCATAGCTCCTCTGCATAGATGTTTTGCTCCTCTGCATGGATGTTTTGCTCCTCTGCATGGATGTTTAAGAGTAAAACATAGATGTTGAGGAGTAAAACCTATTGTGAAAAGAGCTTTGCAGACAGGTATTTTAATGAAATAAGAGCCGCTTTGAGGGAGTCTTTTTAGCTATTTAATAAGGAATACACCTCCGAATCCTCGAATACGTTGTTGAAGAAAATCTCGTCCTTGAAGTAGCCCTCCTTCACAAACTGATGCTTTAATAATACCCCCCGCGAGGCGATATTTTTCGGATTAATCCTCGCCTCGATGCTGTGTAACTTGATTTCATTAAATCCAAAATCGAGGATCGGACCGAGGGCTTCTGTGGCGATGCCGATGCCCCAATAATCTGACGAAATCATGTAGCCCACCTCCGACCGGAAATGCTCTTTCTGCGTTCTGTAAAACCCGATCATCCCGATTAATTTAGTCGAAGGCTTCAGCGTAATAGCCCAGTTGATGCTTGAATTTTCGTCGTACATATTTTTCATCATCTCCAACACATCGTCATGCGTTTTCGGATGCACCCGCGGAATAAACTTCATCGTTTTCGGGTCGGTACGTAATGAAAAAAGATCCGCCACATCCGTTAGCGCGGCCTTTCTCAAGATTAATCTTTCGGTTTCCAGCACCGGAAACGGCTCGAAATGTAAGTTTACCATCGTTGAATAATAAGATAAGATAATTGGTTTTAAGCTCGGCAAACATACAAATCACAAGGAATTGCAAATCCTTAAATTCTACTTTATTCAATAATTAGTATTATTGCACCCTTACCAAATTAAATTAATCATTAGTAATATGCGATCACGAATCCAAAAAAATGTCGAGAAACCCCTGATAGAAATCTTGTATCAGGATAACCATCTGATCGCGGTGAATAAAAAACCCTCCGAGATCGTTCAAGGCGACAAAACAGGCGATAAACCATTAAGCGAAATCGTTGCCGATTACTTGGCAAGGCGATTGGATAAACCAGGCGATGCCTTTATCGGAGTTATTCATCGCCTCGATCGCCCTGCAAGCGGCGTAGTTTTATTCGCTAAGACAAGTAAAGGCTTGGAACGGATGAACGAAATGTTCCGCAATCATGAAATAAAAAAGACCTACTGGGCAGTGGTAAAAGACAAGCCCGCGAAGGATTCCGATACCCTGGTTCATTATTTAATTAAGGATGAACAACGGAATAAATCCATGCTTTTCCCTGAAGAAGTGGAGGGTTCGCAACGTGCCGAGCTGACGTATAAAGTTCTTCATAGCATCGAAAATTATTCTTTGCTGGAAATAGATTTAATCACCGGTCGGCATCATCAAATCCGGGCACAATTGGCAAAGATAGGCTGCCCGATAAAAGGCGATTTGAAGTATGGATTCCCTCGCAGCAACGCGAATGCTTCGATTCATCTGCATGCCCGGAAAATGGAATTCAAACATCCCGTAAAGTTAGAACCGATAGTCATCATCGCCAACCCTCCTTACGATACCGTTTGGGGAGCATTCATGAAAGTGCTGTTTCCACGATACGATTAAACAAATACGAACCAAAACAAAACTTAAAACACCATGAAACAATCACTAATCCTTATCCTAACAATCCTGATTATGTCTTGCAATCCATCCAACAAAAACAACCACAACGAAGAGTTAGACCCTAATGCTAAATTCTCTGCCGATGACCATAGATTCATTTCCTTTGAAGCCGATTTTATTCGTGATTTATGGGTCTTGTTTCCTTCCTGGGCTACTTCCGTAGGGTATCACAAATACGATAGCGTACTGGTCGTTCCGAATGAGGATGCACGGAAGACCGAAATGGCTTTTTGTAAGAAATACCTGGATACTTTAAATACCTTCAAGATTGATTCTTTGAATCCCAATAACCGAACCGACTACCGGATGATAGAAAATCAGTTGAAGTCAACCGAATGGTATAACAATACCTTTCGTTCGTGGGAATGGGATCCATCTACCTATAATATTGCGGGAGCTTTCGATGATATTCTATCAGGAAACTACCTCCCGTTGAATGATCGGATGAATGATCTGTATGATAAGTTGGACAATGTTCCTGATTATTACAAAGCCGCGAAAGGAAACATCAAGAACCCTACTATCGAGCATACTGCGCTTGCTATCAAACAAAATAAAGGTGCCGTTTCGGTCTTGGAAGAGATCAAAGATTCCATCATGCATACCGATTGGAACAAAGAAAAGATTCTCTCCGCAAAGGATAAAATCAAAGCTGCGCAAGATGCCGTGGAAAGTTATATTTCATACCTCGAAAAAGATATTAAACCGAAGATGAATGAGAAAACAGCGCGTAGTTTTCGCATAGGAAAGGAACTTTATACCAAGAAGTTTGAATACGATATTGTCTCCGGATATACCGCTACGGATATTTACCACAAAGCCATTAAACGCAAGGCAGAACTCCATAGTGAGATGTTGAAATTAACGAAAGAATTATGGTCGTCTAAATTCAATAACAAGCCTATTCCGAAAGATTCACTGCTCGCAATAAAGATGATGATAGATGCCCTCTCTACCCACCATGTTCATCGTGATTCATTGATGTCTGCAATCAAGAAACAAATCCCTGAATTAGAGGCATTCATCAAAGCAAAGAACTTGATTTTTTTAGATCCTCACAAACCGCTTGTGGTTCGAGAAACTCCTATCTATCAGCAAGGAGTGGCAGGTGCGGGCATCAATGCTCCGGGTCCTTACGACAAGGGTGGTAACACTTATTACAATGTTACGCCATTGACCAATTATACTCCCGAAAAAGCCGAGAGTTATCTGCGTGAATACAATTCGTACCTCATGCAAATCCTTAATATTCATGAAGCGATTCCAGGTCATTATACCCAACTTATTTATAGCAATCAAAGCCCGAGTTTAATAAAAAGTATCTTCGGAAATAATGCCATGATCGAAGGCTGGGCGGTGTATTCCGAACGCATGATGCTCGAAGAAGGCTATGGAAATAATGATACCGCTTTGTGGTTGATGTATTACAAATGGCATCTCCGTTCCGTTTGTAATACCATTCTCGATTACAGTGTGCATACTTTGAACATGAAGAAGGAAGATGCCCTTGAATTATTAACGAAACAAGCCTTCCAGCAGAAGGCGGAGGCGGAAGAAAAATGGAATCGGGTAACGCTTACTCAAGTGCAATTATGTTGTTATTTTACAGGCTTCACCGAGATATATGACTTCCGAAACGAACTCAAGAAATCGCAAGGCGATAAGTTTAATCTCAAGGCATTCCACGAGAAGTTCCTATCATTCGGCAGTGCGCCAGTGAGAGATATTAAGGAATTAATGACGCAGGATAAGAAAACGAATTAGGTATCTAATACCCTTTTTCTTTTCAACCTTAGTGTAAAACCTTTTGAAACGGATCGCCCAAACCTTACTCCCTTCTTTTATAAGGTAACAAGGTTATCTTAACGATCTATTATTTTCCGTTAAGGTTATTTTCCGAAGAGGGATAAGTTTAAGTTTTAACCGCTTCTTTCGATGGCTGATGGATACCTATTATATAGGAGTCTCTTCCCGATCTCATGCGCTGTAGGCGCGTTCTGTTTGTAGAAAATCATAAGGGGAAAGGTATAAAACTCCGTAGGAGTGTCCTGTTTGATGGTAGCTATTAACAGATCGCTCCTACGGAGCTTATGGAATTATATCATTCGTTTTTCTACAAACAGGATGCACCTACGGCGCAATTTATACCGTTAAATGCTCCTTTTATAGAAAATCCCCTCCCATTCCCCGCCCTCGATTTCCCTCAAAAACACGATTTTTACCCAAATAATAGGGGCTTTAACATATCGTTGTTTTAATTTATTTCGCTTGTTTGGCATTCTGTGGCGAGGTAATAATGGAAGAAATAGGATTGTTATTGATGTTTCGGGTGTTATCTGTTACTTTCTTATCATTCAGTATTAAAATAGGAAAAAAACATGTTTTCTGTCTGTCAAAGAGTCGAGTCGGTCTGTCAAAGAGTCGAGTCGGTCTGTCAAAGAGTCGAGTTGGTCTGTCAAAGAGTCGAGTCGGTCTGTCAAAGAGTCGAGTCGGTCTGTCAAAGAGTCGAGTCGGTCTGTCAAAGAGTCGAGTCGGTCTGTCAAAGAGTCGAGTCGGTCTGTCAAAGAGTCGAG